>JBFJTQ010000329.1:0-4555 GCA_041625275.1 Binatia bacterium
GAGGCCGATATTTGCTCGGAAGACTTAATTCAGTTACGCGACACGCTTCTCGACTACCCGGGACCCTGCACGGTGTATCTCCACTTCTTGGGGTCCGGCAAGGGTGAGACAGTGATCGAACTTCCCGACCAGGTTCGTGTCGCCTCAAGCCGGGAACTGGAGGCGGCCGTGGAAATGCTTTTCGGGGACCGGGTCAGTTTTCATTCCGCGCAATTTTGAAACGCCATCATTCCATCCAGCGTTATCGAAAAGAGCGAGCCGTTCTCGTCGGCGTCGAACTGCCGACACCAGACCACGGCTTACCGCTGGCGTACAATCTCGAAGAGCTGGAGCGACTCGCCGAAACCGCCGGGGCCCAAGTGGTCGAGAAATTCACCCAGCAAGTGCGAAGCGTGACCCCCGCGACACTGCTCGGCCGCGGCAAGGTAGAGTCGATCCAGGCCGCGCTGGTTGAACTCAAACCTGATCTAGTCATCATTGATGAAGATTTAAGTCCCGCGCAGCAGCGCAATCTTGAGAACGCCTTTCGAGTGCGGGTCATTGACCGAAGCCAACTCATTCTCGATATCTTTGCCCAGAGGGCTCGCAGTAACGAAGGGAAATTGCAGGTTGAACTGGCTCAACTGGAGTATCTTCTGCCTCGGCTGACGCGGCAGTGGACGCATCTTTCGCGGCTTGGCGGCGGCATCGGAACGCGCGGCCCAGGAGAAACCCAATTGGAAGTGGATCGGCGGCGCATCCGGGAAAGAATCGGCCATTTGAAGCGCCGCCTCGAGACCGTTGAGAGGACCCGCGCTTTACAACGCCGTGAACGGGATGAAGTTCCATTTGCCTGTGTCGCCCTGGTGGGATATACCAACGCCGGCAAATCGACTTTGATGAATGCACTGACTCGCGCCGGTGTCGTGGTCGAAGACAAATTGTTTGCCACCTTGGACCCGACGATTCGTTCCTTACGGTTGCCCAACGGCGACCAAGTCATGGTCATCGACACGGTGGGGTTTATTAACAAAATCCCGCATTCCCTCGTCGAGGCTTTCAAAAGCACTCTCGAGGAAGTGCGCAGTGCCGATTTGCTGTTGCATCTCGTCGATATGAGTAACCCGCTTTTCGAGAACCAAATCCGAGTCGTCGAAGACGTTCTTCGAGAAATTGGCGCGGGCGAAATTCCGACCTTACTCGTTCCCAACAAGATCGATGCGGTTGCGTCGCTACCTTCGCCGTTGTTAAAGAGCCGGGAGACGGGGACTGTCTGTCCTATTTCGGCGCTGACGGGCGCTGGCATCGATCGACTCCTGGCACTAATCGGCACTCGGTTGGACGAGGGGAAAGAGCGGTTTCAGATCTCATTGGCGTCGTGGCAGGGGGGTCTATTGTCCCTGCTGCGCGAACGAGGCAGAATTCTAGAGGAAACCTTTCAGGACGATCGGGTGCTTGTGACAGCGCTGGTCACCCCGAAGCTAGCCGGGCAAATGCGCAAGCTTCTGCGCGGTGCTAGTGGCGATGGCAAGGCCATTTAGCCGAAGATGTTAAACCTGCCGAACTTTTTGACTCTCATTCGAATTCTGACAATTCCGTTTTTCCTCGTGTATCTTTCCTATCACCGTTACTTGGAAGCGCTGATTGTTTTCATTATTGGGGGGGTGACTGACTTCCTAGACGGTCTGGCGGCGCGCCTCATGAAACAGCAAACAGCGTTGGGCGCATTTCTCGATCCTATTGCTGACAAACTTCTGGTCGTGACCTCTTTTGTGATGCTTGGATTGAACGGCGGTATCCCCATGTGGCTCGCCATTATCGTGGTCAGCCGAGATGTCTTGATCCTCATGGGTTATGGTGTCATTCATTTTTTAGTTGAGGAGCGTTTTCAAGCGACGCCCACCCTAATGGGAAAATGCAGCACCATGTTGCAGTTGCTCACTTTAGGCGTGGCGTTGGCTCTGCTGCACAATCCCGGTTTGCTCGCGCCAATATTGCGGGATCTATTAATCGGAGCGACGGCTGTAGCGACCGTCTTGTCGGGGCTTCAGTATATCTACCGCGGGCTCGTGTGGCTCCAGGACAACGCCCCTTCTCTCAATCGCCTAGGTTGACAGTGTGCGGAAAAATTGGTAGTAAAATCAGACCCTTGCATTCCTCGAGCGGCGAAGCAGAGATGCCGCTTCTCAGGGCCAGGGAATTAATCAGCCAAGCTTATGCGTATTGTGCCCAATAATCCGCCTTCTGCGCGGTTGTCTTGCCAAGGTTTGCAGGCACGTAGCTCAGTGGGAGAGCGCTTCCTTGACACGGAAGAGGTCGGCAGTTCAATCCTGCCCGTGCCTACCATTCTTGCTTAGCAGATCAGGATGGAAAGTATTCAAGTCACACTTGGCGACGGCAAACCCGTACAGGTTTGCCGTGGCGCCCGCATTGATGAGGTGGCGGCCGCCGCCGGTATCACTAGGGACATCATCGCGGCCAAGGTCGACGGCCAACCGGTAGATCTAAACTGGCGGCTACACCGTGACTGTGCCGTCGAATGGATTCCGATCGGCAGTCCGGAGGGACTCGATGTGCTGCGGCACTCGACCGCCCATCTCATGGCCCAAGCAGTGCAAAGCCTTTTTCCGGGCACCCAGGTGACAATAGGGCCGACGATCGAGGATGGCTTTTACTATGACTTCAAGCGCGACCATGCCTTTACCCCAGAAGAAATCCAGAAGATTGAGTTACGAATGGATGAACTGGCGAAAAGCGATTTGAGAATTACCCGAGAAGAAATGCCCAAGCACGAGGCCATAGAGTTGTTCCGTGGCATGGGAGAGGACTACAAGGTCGCCATTCTCGAGGAGATTCCCGAAGAAACGGTATCTCTTTATCGGCAAGGAGATTGGGTCGATCTGTGCCGCGGGCCCCACGTGCCCTCAACGGGCGTGCTCAAAGCGTACAAACTTACCGGGGTGGCGGGAGCCTATTGGCGGGGCAGCGAAAACAACGAAATGCTGCAGCGTATCTATGGCACGGCGTGGCCGACTAAACAGGCTTTGATAGAGCATTTGCGGCTGCTCGAAGAGGCGAAAAAGCGAGACCACCGCAAGCTTGGTCGTGAGCTTGATTTGTTTAGCTTTCACCCCGTTGCGCCGGCGAGCCCATTCTTTCACCCCAAGGGGGCCACCGTCTATAACGAGTTGGTAGCGTACATGCGCCGCTTGTATGTTCGCTACGGCTATGATGAGGTCATTACACCGCAAATTCTGGACGTGGAACTGTGGCACCGCTCGGGGCACTACGACCATTATCGCGACAATATGTATTTTACTCGGGTCGATGAGCGCGAGTTTGGTGTCAAGCCCATGAATTGTCCAGGCCACACCCTGATTTATGGTTCCAAGAAACGGTCCTATCGGGATTTGCCGCTGCGCATTGCGGATTTCGGCCGGCTGCATCGCTATGAGAGATCCGGTGTGACCACAGGGCTTACGCGAGTTCGCTCTTTTTCGCAGGACGACGCGCACATTTTTTGCGCACCGGATCAAATCGAGTCGGAGATCAGCAGCTTGATCAAAATGCTGCGCGAGGTTTACCGAACCTTCGAATTCGGCGCCATGCAGGTGAAGCTGTCGACACGACCGAGCGAATTCATCGGCGATCCGGAAATCTGGGACAAAGCAGAAGGCGCATTAGGGCAAGCGCTCGCTCGCGAGAAGATCGAATATCAAGTCAATCCGGGGGACGGGGCGTTTTACGGCCCCAAGATCGATTTCGTCGTTCTCGACGCCCTCCGGCGCGGCTGGCAGTTAGCCACGATTCAGCTCGACTTCTTTTTGCCGGAACGGTTCGATTTGGTCTATACTTCCCCCGGCGGCAACGAAGAACGACCTGTGATGATTCATCGAGCTCTACTCGGCTCCATCGAGCGCTTCATGGGGATGCTGATCGAGCATTGCGCCGGGGCGTTTCCCTTGTGGTTGGCCCCCGTGCAGGTGCGGATCTTGACCGTTACCGATGCGCATCGAGAGTATGCCAATTGGGTCTTCGATGAGCTCCGTCGCCTGGGCTGGCGTGTCGAACTGGATGGGCGAAATGAAAAACTGGGCTACAAGATCCGCGAGGCCCAGTTGGCGAAGATTCCGTATGCTTTGGTGATCGGCGACAAGGAAGTCGAGGCCCGGACAGTTGCGCCGCGTCGCCGAGGCGGGGAAACTCTTTCTTCGCTGACGGTCAGCGACTTTGAGCAGCGGCTTCGATCTGAGGTTACGCAGGAAACAGGAGTAGCATAGAGGGAGAATGAGTTTTCCGACAACGGAGGTGGCTTATCGCTAGAGAGGCGAGGATCAATCATCAAATTCGTGCGCGCGAGGTGCGTGTCATCGGCCCTCAGGGCGATCAACTAGGGGTGATGCCGCTCCATGAGGCGCTTAAACGGGTCGAAACGGAGGGATTGGACTTGGTGGAAGTCGCCCCCGATGCGCAACCGCCGGTTTGCCGCATCATGGACTACGGCAAGTTCCGTTATCAGCAAAGGAAGAAGTCCCAGGGCCCGAAAAGGCACGCGGTGGTCGAAATCAAAGAAGTA
>JBFJTQ010000330.1:0-4547 GCA_041625275.1 Binatia bacterium
GCAACCCTGGACGGCGCTCTCTCCATCCAGACCGCTGAGGCAGGTTCGTCACTCAGCATCAAGCGCGTCAACGTTTTGACCGGCGAGTCGCGCCTGAGCGTCAGCGGGAGCGTGAGCCAACTATCAAATCCCGAAATTAACTTAGACATTGATATCGCCAAGTTGTCTTCAAAAGAGCTAATTAGTCTCTTCCCCTCCAAGCTCGGTTTTGTTTCAGCCGGTACGCCCCGCGCAACCCTGGACGGCGCTCTCTCCATCCAGACCGCTGAGGCAGGTTCGTCACTCAGCATCAAGCGCGTCAACGTTTTGACCGGCGAGTCGCGCCTGAGCGTCAGCGGGAGCGTGAGCCAGCTATCAAATCCCGAGGTCAAATTAGACATTGAGATTGCCAAGGTCTCCGCAAAAGAGCTAACCAGCCTCTTTCCCAGTCTACCACTGCGCCAGGATGTGCTGGGCCGACTCCGCGCCTCCGGCCCATTCTCGGCACTCGAGCTTTCTGGGAGGCTCGTAGCCCCGGATGGACTCGTAACAGTCTCCATGGTCGGCGACTGGGATGCGTCCGAACCGCAGTTGCAAGGCAAGCTTGAGTTCCAAGACTTTATCGTGGACAAGGTGTTGACCGTAACCGAGTTCAAGGGAAAAGTTAATGGACAAGGCGACTTCCGAGGCGGTTCTTATAAACAACTTCAAGTTTCGATCCGCGGCAACATTTCGTCTCTTGCCGTGGATCAGTGGCAGATCGGCGATGTTTCCTTGACGGGCCGGTTTAAAGATCAAAGCGTACAGTTTGAAGCCGAGTCCGATGATAAGGCCGGCAATGCCAAGCTCGAAGCGAGCATCGCTTTGACTGAGATTCCCAGTTACGAGGGGACGCTGCGCGCCCGCTCACTCGACTTAAAGAAGGTGACTGGAAAACGAGAAGATCTCCCGGCTGGCAAGATTAGCCTCGATGCGTGGATCAAGGGACGCGGCACGCAGTTAGACAGCCTCCAAGCAGATGCAAAGCTCACCTTTTACCCTTCGCGGATTGGCGATATTCAGATCGATGAGGGTCGCGCTGAAGGATCTGTCAGGGACGGCGCGCTTGTATTGCGGCAAGCCAACTTCGTGGCGAATAAATCGACGCTTAACGTCAAAGGCCGGATAGCATCCGTCGCCCAACCCCGCAGCGGGAGCCTCGCCTATAATCTGGACTTGAAGGATCTCAAGCCATGGTTGAAGTTTGCGGGGCTAGAAGGCAGCGGCAAGGCAGAAATCACCGGCACTATCAGTGGATCTTTAGAAGCTCCGCGGCTGGATGGAAAAGCCACCGTGAACGAATTGCGTGTTGACGGCAAACGGGTGGCGAGCGGTAACGCTCGGTGGACCCTGGCGAGTTCCGCAAAGAACGATTGGCAAGGCAAACTCAATATATCCGCCAGGGAATTACTTGCCGGTATTCCGCTCCAGAGCCTGGAGGCCGACATTACGTTGGATGGCATGCGTCCAGCGAAACTGAGTGCGGAAATCGCGGTGCGCGATCCCGACAAACGGGTTCATCGAGTAAGAGGCCGATTGCTCCATTCCGACGAACGAACGGAGATGACCTTGCAAGAGTTGTATCTTCAGCTCCCTAACGGCATCTGGCGCAATCCGGAGCCCGTTCGCCTCATTGTGGCCGAGAATGCCGTCCGCATGGACAAGTTCCATCTGACCCGCGGCCAACAGACCTTGACTGCCGAAGGGAACGCGGCGTTTTCAGGCGACCAAGACATGCACTTTCGAGTAAGCCAATTCCCCATTTCCGACCTGCGTCCATATCTAAAGGACTCGCCCGATATCGCCGGAATCTTATCGATGACGATGCGGGTCAAGGGAACAGCGGCTCAACCCTTGATCGAAACGCGGATGAACGTTGACGACCTGAGCCTGGCCGGTCAAGCCTATGCTGGCCTCACCGCCGAGGCTTCTTATGCCAAAGAGCGGGTAAACCTCAATCTGCGGCTGTTCCAAGACCAGAGCCATCACCTCGACATCAATGGGACGTTGCCGGTTTATTTTGGCTGGGGTGGAAACCGCTCACCCGCCCTTCTTGGCGATACGGACCTGAGAATCCACTCCCAGTCGTTGAGCACGGCGTTCTTGAACGTGATCAGAAAAGACATGGGGAATCTCAAAGGAAACCTGAGCGTAGATATTAATTTGCGCGGTCCGGTTCGCGCATTGACTGCCAACGGGACCATGCGGTTTCGCGAAGGCGCCGTCAGCCTGCGGCCATTGGGGCTCTCGCTGACGGAAATCGATCTTCAAACGCGACTCACTCCTAATGCCGTCCATATCACACGGGCCGTGGTTCGATCCGGTGATGGGCGCCTCAGCGGCTCAGGAGAAGTCGCCTACAACGGTTTTAGCCTGGGCGCCATCCGTCTCGCTATGCAAGCGAATGGCGCCCAGGTAATCAATACCAGGGAATACAAGGCCAAAGCTTCCGGCAATCTGTTGGTTGCAGGATCCTGGCAAGAGCCTAGTGTAACGGGCTCCCTTGATCTAAAGGCAGCCCTGCGTCCGGATATTGCCCTGCTTCAAACAAACGGCAAGGCCGCCCGCGACAGCACGATCCTCGTCGTGCAAAGCGAAAGAGATCTCGTTGTGCCGCAGGGGCAAACGAAGGAGAAGACAAAGGCAAAGAAAGCCAACGGTGCGCTCGGTTCCGAAGAGGAAAACCCCATCTACCGCAAACTCAGACTGGACGTCACGGCGGCGATTGCTCGCGACACCTGGCTCTATCTCGACGACGGATCCGTGGAACTAACGGGGCAATTACGCGCGAGGAAAGCACCGGGAGAGAAACTGACGCTCACGGGCGACGTAGACGCCGTCCGGGGTTCGTATTCATTTAAGGGCCGCAGATTCCAAATTGACAAGGCGCACCTAAACTTCAGCGGCGGCGATGATCTGGATCCCCGGCTGAATATCGTGGGCCGGCATAGGGCTTTTCAGTACCGGATCGAATTCGCTGTCGAGGGCTACGCCAGCAAGCCGACGCTGACATTGCGCAGCGATCCGCCACTGGATCAAGCGGATATCCTTTCCGTGTTGCTGTTCGGCAAACCTGTTAAGGCTCTTACCGAGGGCGAGCAGGTCAGTCTTCAGAGACAGGCCGTGCTGGCAACTGCAGACTTCCTTGCGGCCGACCTCAAGAGGTCGATTGCCGATCGACTTGGTTTGGATACGCTGGATGTCGATGTTGGCGATGGCGTATCCGGAGGTCAAATAGGCGTCGGGAAGTACATTACCGAGGATGTCTTTGTTTCCACCAAACAGCAGATCGGCGGCGAGCGGGGACAGGAGTATGCCATTGAATACAACATCACGCCCGAGTGGCAAATCAAGAGTTCCACGGACCCGGAAGGGAAAAGTGCCGTCGACCTATTCTGGCGGAAGCGGTATTAAGCCTGATCCGACATTTTTCATCCCCGCTCGGCCCGCGAGCCTTACAACCGTAGGCAATGGGTCGGTGCCTTGGGGCCACCTTGTCCTCGCTGTGCTCGGAATTACAGATTGCAGATCTCAGATTTTCAATTTGAAATTTGCTATTTGAAATCCCGAAGGGTATGCCCACGGTTTCCGGCCTCACGGGCCTCGCTAACCAGTTAGTCATGTGAGTAATTGTCGGATTGAGGTTAAATCTTATTGGCAGACAAAAAGGGATCTTTTATTAGCACGGGGGTGCCAACGAGAATGCGATTCGGAATCCAGTTTTATCCTTTGCCCACCGCGCCCGAAACCGCGGCATATGCCAGGCGGGCGCTATCACAATACCCTTTCGACAAAGTATGGATCCCGGACCATCTTACCCATGAAAATGTTTTTGTCACCTTGGCCGCAATCATCGCTCAGACCTCGGCGCAGGTTGGCACTTCCGTAACCAACCCGTTCTGCCGGACTCCCGTCGATCTGGCATCAAGCTTCGCTGCTCTCTCCCATCTGGCCCGTCCGAGAGAAATAACCGTGGGGATCGGCACTGGGGCCTCTTCTTCGGACATGATCCGCAAGCGCAGCAGGATCAGCATGCTGCGCGAGATGATTGCCTTGCTGCGAGAATTATTCGCGGGCCAGACCGCACGACTCGGGAACTTTCCGAACCTTGCCGACTTTTTTCGGCTCGATCCCACAGCCGAGGTTGCCCTTCGCCTGCCTCCCGTGAAGCCTCCAGCAATTTTCGTCGCCGCCGCCGGCCCCCAAACGCTTCAGCTCGCGGCCCAGCATGGCGACGGTTTGATTTTGAGCAATCTTTCTTTTCCCACGGCTTTGGTGAAGCAGGGAGCACTGGGAGACGCCATGGCAAGATGTTCGCCCCAGTCCTCTCCGCAAAAAGCTTACCCCTTCACCAAGGTGCTCCACCTCCACGTGTCCGTCTCCCGTGACGGCGACGCCGCGCGCAGCTGCTCCCGCCGGATGGCCGTCAACGGCCTCATCCAAGGCCACCTCTTGCAGAAGAGATTACGCCAATTGCCAGTTCCGTCCGATACGGTGGCGGCCGTGCAGAATGCCGCTCGCGACGGCAA
>JBFJTQ010000331.1:0-4544 GCA_041625275.1 Binatia bacterium
CGCGGCGATGGCGCTGTGCACGCCGCCGAGAATATCTTCGGTTTTTTTACCTTGGGCGAGATAGGACATGATGTCGGACTCGACGAACACCGTGCAGACGGTGGTGAGACGGACGGGAGTTTTTGCCTTCAGCGAGATATCGCCAATATCACCCAGGCCCATTCCCAATGCATCGGCGGCGCTGGCGAGAAACCGTCCCGTGCCGGCGGCGCACTTGTCGTTCATCACGAAGTCTTTGACGTCGCCGTCTTCGCCGATCTTGATTCCCTTGGCGTCCTGGCCGCCCATGTCGATGACCGTGCGGGTGTTGGGAAACAGATAGCTCGCGCCACGGGCATGGCAGCTGATCTCGGTGATTTGGGCGTCGCCGAAGGTTACTTTATACCTGCCGTAACCGGTGCCGACCACGTAGGCGACCGCTTCCCGTTTCACTCCCGCTGCCTGCAGCGCTTCGACGAAGCACCTTTCGGCGGCCCTCGTGACGTAGGCGCCGGTGTCCGTCAACGCTCTGGCGATGATCTCGAGTTTGTCGTTGAGTATAATCCCTTTGGTCTGGGTGGATCCGACATCTATGCCGGCGGCGTAAATCATGCTGCGCCTCCTGTATCCGATCCGGAACGCAGGATTTTCTTGTGCTCCAACGACTCAAAAAATGCGTCGATGCGGTTTTTGAGCTGGGCTTCGGAAAAATATCTCGGATCTTCAATATCGGATTCGATCAACAGGGTGGGCACGTTCAGCTCTTTGGTAAAATACTCGCGCATGTCGCCCTGCCCCGCGGAAAACAGGCGGCAGCTTTTCACCGAATGAATCACCAGAGCGTCGGCATGCCACTCTTCGACATAACGGCGGAGCTGCTGGTAACGCTGCAGGAAGTTGCGGTTGGTGACGTTCCATTGCAGCATGTGCCGGGCGATGGATTCCAACGGGTGGTCGGCGTCATGCCTGAAGCCGAATTCCCACAAACCACCTACCGTGGAGTAGGTGGAGGCCACGGCCACCGCGCCCCATTTGGAGAAAAGATCCCTGAAGGTTCTCAGGTAGGGCCAGGGCGGAGGCCCTTCGATAATGAATCGGAAGCGCTCTTTGGGTAGCGGCCCGGTTCCCATTCGCACTTTTTCTTCCATCTCTGCGAGGGCGGTTTCGAAAAATCTCACTCCCTCTTCGGTGCCCCTGAGGCAGTAGAGCGGCGCCATCATAGTCACCGAGTCGAAGTAAGCGTCAAAAGGCGAGGGCATATTCTTGGTTAGCCCTTTAATGCGCGACCACATTTCGCCGGTTTCGCTGGAACGGCGCACGATGTCTTTCAGGCGCGCGTAGTCCAGCTTTTTTCCCGTCAGCCTCTCGCAAATTTCGATGACCTCTTCGAGCTGGCGCACGACATATGTAATGTCCTCCGGGCTCGGTTCTCCGGAAGCCTCCCGCAGGAATGGGATGTCCAGGTTGTACAGGTGCCCATCGCAGTACTCCGCCAGGTGCTCGAACCACTGGAGGTAGACGTTGCAGCCGACATAGTTGCAGAGAATCAGGGCCGGCAGCGGGATGGTGGCAAAGGGAGTCTTGCGGTCGCCCAGAAAAAGTCCTACGTCGGCCTTCACGTAGGCGCAGTTGTCCATCGAATAGCCCAATTCCTCGGCCTTCTGAATAAAGGGAAGGGCGCTCTTCTTCACTGCCAGCTGCAGGGCATCGATCTCCGGATAGACAGGGATAAGATCAAACGCCTGGATCAGCTCCACGGGGTTACCGCTGATCAGCATGTAGACCGCTTTGCCCTCGCCCTTTTCCGCCGCTCGGGTGACGCGCTCGAAGTAGCGCCCCATCATATCTTTTTGCAGAAGATGCATCTGACCCTGATAGCTCGTTTTTAGCGCTTCAGCCGTCTGTGCCATCTTGTTCTCCTTCAAACAAGTTCTCGTCTCGCGTCCAGAGTCATGGGTCTAGAGTTTAAACCCCAGACCCGAGACCATGGACCCTAGACGGTTTTCAGTCGAAGAGCATCGACTCCACAAAGGTCTCCACTTCGGTGCGCGCCTTGTCGAAGATCCACATCTTCTCTTCAAACTCGAGGCAAAGGTGGGGAATACCCTCTTTCTCCAGCGCGCGTTTATAGAGAGCGTAGTCGAACAGAGCGGGCTCGCAGAACTTGGCTGCCAGGATCAACACCGCGGACGCTCCGGTTTCCTTGTATTTGTCGATCAGATGTTTGGATTTTGGCTCGCGCGTGTCATGTTTCACTCCGGAGTAAACGCTCTGATTGAGGTAGGCGTTGGCGATGTTACGCAGGGGATCGCCAGAAGTCGAAATGTCCTCGGAAAACCAGCGCCAACCGATAAGAAAGTCGTCGTCGAGAATGTAGCAACCGGCGGCTTCCAATCCCTCCAGCAATTCGATGGGCGGCTGTTCGCAGAATGAGCCTTCCAGGACTACTCTGACGCGATCCTTGGGCTTTGCGTTTCGCTTACGCAACTCGGGAATCGCCTCTTCGAGGATGGAGATATGTTCCTCCGGTGGCAGCAGCGTGCCGATGCGCGTCAGCACGTAACACTCGAGCGTGGAAAGATTTTGCGGCGCCGCTTTGCGGATGGCGTAGAGTTCCCGCAGCAATCGCCGCTGTGTGTTGTAGAGTGCTATGCTTCGGTTCAACCCCTCGTCTGTGATCTTGTTACCCGCGAGCCGCTCATAGCTGACGTTGAGCCTCTCGTACTCGGCGATCAGGTAATCAATGGTATGGGGCGAAGTCATATTTTGCGGGAAGTGGATGTACTCGACCAGAAGCTCGGGAAAATTTCGCGTGAAGACGCTGCCGAGATTGCGCGCCGGATCGCAGATAGAGTGGAAGACGATGCCGTCGAGAAACTTGAGCCTGTCGGTCAACCCCAACTCCAAAGTGCTCTTGACGATGGAGCAGATAAAGGACTGAAACCGGGAATCCGCGTGGGCGATCTCCAGTCGATTGCCGGCGCCAATAACGCCCACGGGCAACATTCCGGCGGCGTGAATCAGCTCAACCGGCGTATAGACGGGATAACACCCGACCACTTTCTTACCGGGATGCTTATCCTTCCAATCAACGACGAGATCGAGGGGAGAGTTTTCGAGGGGCTCGCGGTATTTGGAGATCATATTCTCGACGGTTGTCATGAAAACTCCGTGGCGCAAAGTTAGAAATAAACTTTCGCAATATGAATGCCAGGGTTTCTCACGTTTTCGCTCGACGATTGGCTTGAATCTTCCCAAGCCTGGGAAAGCCAGATCGTTTGATTCCCAATTGTAAGATGAAAAGGGATCTTTAACCTGGCTGACTGGTGTGGCATATAGCTTGCTGCCTATGCGTTCTAGTAACTTCGAGTCTTGATCGGGGAGAGGAGGCTCGCCATGGCGTCGACTGCGAAGCCAAGCTTGATCAATGCCCTAGCCAATCAGAGAGCCGAAGACTACATGTGGGGGATACCCGAGTCTCCGGAATTTTCTGTCCTGCAACGATTGATCAGCGAAATTAAAACCCACGAGAGCGCGGAGGAACGCTGGCTAACGGTCTACAAAAAAATCGCCGGGGAGTCGGATGATCCCATTACCCGATTTCTCTTGAATCTGATCATTGCCGATGAAGAGCGGCACCATCAAATCATTGGACGCATGATCTCCAGCCTGAAAGATGATCTGGCAGCTTCCGGCGTGACGAGGCCCAGTGGTGTCAATGCTAAAGCGAAGATGCGCGCTAAAGAGCTAACCCAAGCGATGGATCGATTCCTGGAAGTGGAACGCCACGGTATCAGAGAATACAAAAAATTAATCAAGGCCAGCGAGCGGTTTCACCAAAAGCTATTTGGGCTTTTCTGCCGGGCTATAATCCAAGACTCCATGAAACACATCGATATTTTGCAGTTCCTGCGGTCCAGGCTGCGAGCGGCACAGAGAGCCAAAAAAAAGGCAACGGCCTAGCGAGAAACGGCGATCTTTTGAATGGGGGTCGGGCGCGGATTCTGTCCTTGTCGAGCCCGTATCGGCCCGGGCGGTGAAATCCTTTCCAAGATCTCACTTTCGATGAAATCCGCCAGCGGGACAATCTGGTTGGGCGCGAAGGAAGGAATCGTTTCGCGCCCTTCGCCGTTTCCGACCGTCGCGATGAGATTTTTGTCTCCCGCGCAGAGGCGGCCCGCGCCGCCGCTGGCCAGGACTTCAATCTTATATCGCGGTTCGTCGTGAAAACCTTCGACGAGGACGATATCGTTGGCACCGAATTGAGCTAAAGTTTCCTCCAAAGATTCGTTCTCCGCCGCGTCCCGGAATAGCGCCGCCTGAGTCGGCGTCATCAACGCCACGGTTTTGGCCCCCGCCTTTCGGTGGCGCCAGGTGTCGGTTCCGGCGGCGTCAAGCTCAAGGAGTGACTCGGAGTGATGATGCTTGACCGTGCCCACTCGGTAGCCTCGATTCGATAACTCGACGACGAGTCTTTCAATCAGCGTGGTTTTTCCGACCTTTTTGAAACCGACGATTAACAAAGCCTTTGGCCCGTCTTGGGTTCCGGGCATGCGATTGCCCCG
>JBFJTQ010000332.1:0-4539 GCA_041625275.1 Binatia bacterium
GCCAGGCTGCCTAGGTTGAGGAGCAAAGAGCCATCGCCGTCGAAGGCGACGACCTTACGGTGGGGCAGCGCCAATGCCAATCCGAGTGCCATGGATGAGGTAAGCCCGAGGTTCTGCAAATGGTAATTGCCGGGATGAGGTCTCAGAGCCTGCCACTCGTGACGCACGCTGCCAATGTTGGTGATCACAAGTTCGTCCTCAAAGTGGGGCGCGCTTGCTTTGAGACAATCAAATCTCTTCATGAGTTTACCTCAACGCTTGTTTGCTCAGGATAATGGCCGTGGGCCGCCGTGAAGAACGAGCTAGCATCTGACTGTCACCAATGGCCGAGCGAATGTCCTCGACGCGGGTAACTTTGTCATACACAATATGCAGCGCTTGGAGCACCGGTTCCGTCAGCGTGCCGATGGTTCCATGCGCCGGGTTTTCCTCACCGGGGCCGCCATTATGACCGATCAGCATCAGGACGGGTATGCCCGGATGGATGCACGCCGTTGCAAGCGCGTTGACGGATAGTAAGAAACCGGCGTTCATCATCACCATCGCCGGCTTTTTCCCTCCCAGGTATGCACCGGCGCATACCCCAATGCCCTCTTCCTCACGCGTCACTGGTACATGGTGAATCGCCGGGTCTTCTCCCAGCCGCATGACCAGTTCATGCAGATTGGCCTCCGTCAGCGTCGCGACGAAATCGATTTCAGCGTCTTTAAGAGAATCCACGATTTCTACGGCGACTTCCCGTTCCATATGTCCTCCTAGCGAATAGGCCCGTTTTCGACCCGTGGAGCAGGGCAGATCCGGGACCGGCGATGTTCGCGCCTCATGAAAATCGCTTCTCGCATGGACCAAATAATCTGGCACAGGTTGGCTTGTCAACCGTAAAAGACGCCGCTGCCGATGTCACATCTTGACAGGCCGAAGCGAAGCCATATAGTGATCGTTGAAAATGGCGGACACGGAAAAGCAGGTCAAAGTCAGCAAACAACATGTATGGGTCGGAGCCGAGGGTCAGTACGTTTGCCTGGGGTTGACAAATTACTGTCAGGCAGAGCTGGGCACTGTCATTTCAGTCGAACTCCCCGATGTCGGCGATAAGATCGAGGAAGGGGAAACTTTCGCTGAAGTCGAGTCGGTATCCACCGTGCACGAGTTGATTTCCCCCGTCACCGGCACGGTCTTGGCCGTTAACCCTTACCTGGAGGAACATCCCTCTATCATCAACGAAGATCCGTATAACGATGGTTGGCTCATCGAGGTACGATTAAAAGACGGGTCGGAACTCGACTCGCTCATGGACATGGATGAGTACTATCATTTCGTTTTTGGCGGCAAACCCTAGGCTGCTTTTTATTGCCTCTGTTGGTTTCTTGGTCGCATTCCTGTTCATCGCTTGGCCCGCAGGGCTTAAGTCTTGGACTGCGACGTTGCGCGAAGATCGCCAGGAGTCATTTCCCAGGCTGCGGGAGATCATGGTTGAACGTGATTTGCGCCGACGAGGCATCAAAGACCCGCGCGTGCTTGAGGTGATGGGCTCGATTCCGCGCCAGCAATTCGTGCCGAAAGAACTCTGGTCGGCGGCTTACGAGGACCGACCTCTCCCCATCGGCAGCGGCCAGACCATCTCGCAACCTTATATCGTGGCCCTTATGACTGAGTTGTTGGAGCTCAGAGGTAACGAAGGCGTCTTGGAAATCGGCACCGGCTCCGGTTATCAGACTGCCGTGCTCGCCAGGATGGCCGAAAGAGTTTATTCCATTGAAATTATTCCGGCCCTGAGTGAGCAGGCCGGGAATATCCTGGCTCAGCTTGGCTTTACCAATGTTGAACTCAAAGTGGGAGACGGATTCTTTGGTTGGGAGGAGAGGGGCCCCTTCGATGCTATTCTTGTCACCGCCGCGGCGTTCAAAGTGCCCGACCGGCTTTGGCGTCAGTTGAAGGAAGGCGGTCGCCTAGTCATGCCGCTTGGAGAAGAGGGCAGGACCCAGAGGTTGATTCGTGTCAAGAAAATCAAAGGCAAACAGGTGGTGGAGGATTTCAGCGCCGTTCTTTTTGTCCCGTTGACGGGCGCAATCGAGCGCGAGGCCCGCTAACAAAACCTTTCTTGTCGGTGGGGCGTTCGGAGCCGGCAAAGCGATAAATAACCTCGCCGGGGCGCGCCATGTTCAGCTCTTCACGCGCGAGTTTTTCCAAATAGTTATCGTCATGGCGAATGCGGGAGATTCGCTCCCGCATAGACTCGTTCTCCTTCTGGAGACGGTAGTTTTGCTCGTCCAATCTCATTTTTTCCTCGCGCAGGCGCATTAAATGGAGAGCACCCCGCTCGCCGACAAACGTCACGAAGGAAAACAAAAGAAGGAGTAAGGCCAAGAAACAAAGAATCCAGCGTCGAGAGAAGTTAATGGGTAGTGTCATCAGTTCAAGTCGATAGCAATATACCCTATTTTATGCTTTTTATCGTGGGTATCAACTTTTTCCGGAGGTCGATGATGAAAATCCAGGAAGTTCATGCACGCGAGGTGCTCGATTCGAGGGGACAACCGACGGTGGAGGTGGAGGTGATGCTCGCGCGCGGGGTCATCGGGCGCGCGACGGTTCCGTCCGGAGCATCGACCGGCGAGCATGAAGCGGTGGAGCTACGGGACGGGGGCAAGCGTTTTTTGGGCAAGGGTGTGGCTCGCGCCGTGGACCATGTGAATCGTAAGTTGGCGCCGCGTCTGCGAGGCAAAGAGGCTCGGGATCAGGCGGGTATCGATCGCCTCATGATCGAAATGGATGGCACATCGGACAAGGGCAAGCTCGGCGCCAACGCGATACTCGGTGTTTCTTTGGCCGTGGCCCATGCCCAGGCACGCGCCCAACGTCAGTCCTTTTACCGTTATCTTGGAGGGACCGCGGGCCGGACGCTGCCCGTACCCATGCTCAACGTGATGAACGGCGGGGCGCACGCCGACAATAATGTCGATGTGCAGGAATTCATGATAGTTCCCTTCGGGATGAAAAAGTTCTCCGATGCCCTAAGAAGCGCCGCGGAAATTTTCCAGACGCTGAAGAAGGTCTTGCACGAGCGTTCTTACTCGACGTCTGTGGGTGACGAGGGAGGGTTTGCCCCGCGGCTGAAAAGCAACGCGGAAGCGATCGAACTGCTCCTGGAGGCCATTGCCAAGGCTGGGTACAAGCCGGATTCGCAGGTGGCCTTGGCGCTGGACGTTGCATCGAGCGAATTCTACGATAACGGTGAATATGTTTTCAGGAAGTCCGACGGCCGCAAAAGAGGGCGCGCTGAGATGGTGCGCCTCTATGAAGATTGGGTCCGGCAATATCCGATTGTCTCGATCGAAGATCCTTTTGCCGAAGATGACTGGGACGGCTGGCGGATGATGACTGCGGCACTTGGCAAGAAAATCCAAATTGTCGGCGATGACGTTTTCGTTACGAACAAATCCAGACTTCAACGCGGCATCGACACCGATGTTGCCAATTCCATTCTGATCAAAGTCAACCAGATCGGCACTCTGACGGAGACTTTGGAGACCATGGGGTTGGCACGGAAATGGGGCTACACGACGGTCATCTCGCACCGTTCGGGTGAAACCGAGGATGTCACCATCGCCGATCTTGCGGTGGCGACCAATGCCGGGCAAATCAAGACAGGCGCGCCTTGCCGCGGGGAACGGACGGCCAAGTACAATCAGCTGCTCAGAATTGAAGAAGAACTCGGCAACAAGGCGCTTTACGCGGGAAAGAAGGCTTTTCGAGTACGGGCCAGGAGGTGATGCTGACGTCCAAACCTACCGTCCCGGTGCGACGTTCCAAGGTAAAAAGAGAGACCGTTGAGGAAAAGAACGCGCGGGCCAAGGCTATCGCTGCGCGGTTGGAGCATGTCTATCCAAAAATCGAGGTGCCCCTCAGGCACGGCAACACTTTCGAGCTTCTGGTCGCGGTTATCCTTTCCGCCCAGTGTGCCGATGAGGCGGTGAACAGAGTTGCACCGGCCTTGTTTCGACGCTATCCGGGAGCGGCCGAACTTGCCCAAGCGTCGCCCTCTGAAATCGAGCCGATCATCCGGACACTGGGCCTTTTTCGTGCCAAGGCAAAGTCGCTGCAACGCTGTGCGCAACAACTCGTGACCGAATTTGGCGGAAAAGTGCCCGGGACGATGAAGGATCTAACAAGGCTCGCCGGGGTCGGACGAAAAACGGCCAATGTGATCCTCGGGCACGCTTTTCAAACGCCGGCCATCGTCGTCGATACTCACTGTAAGCGGCTCTCCCGCCGTCTGGCCCTTACGCGACGGGAAGATCCAACTAAGATTGAATCCGATCTCGGCCGACTCGTGCCGCGGGATAACTGGACGGGTTTTTCCCATCGCCTCATTATCCACGGGCGCAGGGTCTGCTACGCACGAAAGCCCGCGTGCGCACGCTGCGTCTTGAGCGAACTGTGCCCGTCTAAGGAGATTCCAGTCTCCTAACTGAAATGGTTTATTAAGCACACTCCTCGCTAGGTACCTCATCATGCCGTTCAGCTCGTTGTTAATCC
>JBFJTQ010000333.1:0-4523 GCA_041625275.1 Binatia bacterium
ATGTTCTCACGCATGGCTTTACGCTGGACGGCAAAGGGCGGAAGATGTCCAAGTCTATGGGTAATGTCATCGCCCCCCAGGAAATAATGAAAAAGTTCGGCGCAGAAATCTTGCGCCTGTGGGTGTCGGCTGAAGACTACCGGGAAGATGTGCGAATTTCCGCCGAGATCCTTAACCGGCTCGTTGAAGCGTATCGTCGGCTGCGAAACACGGCGCGGTTCTTGATCAGCAACCTTTACGATTTCGATCCCACCACGGACTGCGTGCCACCCAGCGATTTCGAGGAATTGGACCGCTGGATTCTCCACCGGACGCAATCTATCCTCGCTCGCTGCCGAGACGCCTATGATCAATACGAGTTACATGTCGTCTTTCATGCGCTTAATAATTTCTGCAGCGTTGATTTGAGCGCGCTCTATCTCGATATCGTCAAAGATCGTCTCTATTGCGAAGGCGCGAATTCAATCAAACGGAGAGCGGCGCAAACGACTCTGTACCAAATACTGGATGTGCTGGTGCATTTGATCGGACCGATCTTGTCATTCACGGCAGAGGAGATCTGGGAGTACATGCCGGACCGGGCCCGCCGCCCGAGCAGCGTATTCTTATCCCAGGTGCCGCAGGTGGATGCAAAGTCCACGGACTCGCAACTGGCCGACAGGTGGGAGCGCATTTTCAGGGAGCGCGGCGAAATTCTCAAGGCGCTGGAAGTCGCTCGCAATGGCGGCATCATCGGTCATTCCCTCGATGCAAACGTAATTCTCTATCGCGCCGGCGGGGACGGAGAACAGAAAACGGGTCTCAGTCTGCTTCTCAGCCAAGACGCGAAGAAAGCTGAGGACGTTTTGATTGTGTCCCAGTTAAGCAGTCGCAATGGTCAACGCCCTGCTTCCCTGCGGGAACTGGATGAAGCGCGGGCGGCAGGGAAAGACGGAACGTCGGTGCAGATCCATGATGACAACCGTTCAGGGTGGGGTTACTACAGTAAATCTCTTGATGCCGTCATCGCGGTTTTCGCAGCCAGCGGCGCGAAGTGCGAGCGCTGCTGGAAATACGACGCGGAGATAGGTCAAGACGCCTCTTATCCAACGGTCTGCCCACGCTGCGCCCAGGTCCTCAGATCCGGAGTTTCGGCTTGAGTGCAAAGGCCAAGATCGTTTGCGCCTGGGTCGGGGCCATCCTCCTGGCCGACCAGATCACCAAGTTCCTCGTCGATCAAAGGATGCCACTGCACCATTCGATCCCGGTCATCGACAACCTATTCAGTCTGACTTATATCCGCAATACGGGTGCTGCCTTCGGTATCCTGGCTGGCAGTCATGAGGCTTTTCGTTTGCCCGTGTTGATCATCTTTTCTCTTGTTGCGATCGGCTTTATTCTGGTGATGTTGAAGCGCTTACCGCCTGATGAGACAGGTCTGATCACGGCCCTCGCCTTTATCCTGGGTGGGGCTGTCGGTAACCTCATTGATCGCGTCGCGTATGGCGAGGTGATCGACTTCCTGGACTTCTATTGGTCCGGTTACCACTGGCCGGCGTTTAACATTGCCGATAGCTTCATCACCATCGGCGTATTGATCATCGTCTATTACCTGATTAAAGCAAAAGGCGCCGATCCCTTCGCGCGCGACTAGTCCTGTTTCTTCAAAAACACCACGGTTGCGCCCCAACCCCCCGCTTCGGCGGGGGCATCGCTGAAAGAAAGCACAGCCGGATGCTTTTCAAGAATCGCGCGCACGATTTTTCTCTGCACACCTACCCCGCGACCGTGGATGATCCGCACCTCCAGGATATGCGCTTCGAGGCACTGCTGGAGATATTCTTCGACGACGCTCGGGATGTCCCGTGGCCGGAAAGGGTGGAGATCGATCGAGTCCTCCACAGGAACCACTACGGGTTCATCAAATGGCGGTTTTGATTCCTTCACTTCGTCAGCACCTCAACGGCTTGTTCCGCTCCCGCTCGTGCCGCGGCCCTGGCGCGTCTATACTGCCACAAAAAAACGGCGACGAACATCGCCACACCGACTATTCCTGTGATGAACGAAGGTATGAAGGCCAATACAGTCGCCAGCGCCAACAGGACCCATTCCATTAGGGTCATTCTCACGTAAAAGAATGCCGTGCTCACGATCGAAAAAAGCACCGTTCCAAGCGTTGCCGAAGCGACAGCGCCAAGATTTTCGGCCCATGTGCCGGTCATTAGAATTGGGGTGTAAGCAAAGAGTAGTGGCATTACATAAATAATCTTTGCAAACCTGAAGCAATTCCACCCTGTTTTCATGGGGTCGGCCTCGGCGATAGCGGCAGCGGCAAATGGCCCCAGAGCAACGGGGGGCGTGATGTTGGAATCCAAGCTGAGCCAGAAAACAATCAGGTGGGCAGAGAGGAGCGGCACGCCCAGTTTAACGAGCGAAGGGACCGCCACCACAGCCACGACTAGATATGTGGCCGTGATTGGAAGGGGTAGGCCGAGAATGAGTGTGGCCGCGGCAATCAGCAAGATGGTGAGAAGAAGATTTTGACCCGCCAAGTCGACCAAGATGTAGGAAAACTTAACTGCGATACCGGTTAGCGCCAGGACCCCGATGAGAATGCCTACGGCACCGGTGAGCGCGGCAACGAACAGGCAATCTTTACCGCCGGCGACCAATGCATCCCAGATTTCGCACCAGCCCATGCGCGTCTCGGCACGAAACCAGCTCACGGCAACCGTGGCCAAAGTGCCATGGACGGCCGCGCCCTCGGGCGAGTACCCGTAAACCAGCGAGGCCATCAAAGCCAGGACCGGAAGGAAAAGATACCAATCGCGCTTCAGGACATATCCCGGCCGCGGGATATCTTGCTTGGGTAGACCCCGAAGACCAAGTTTCCTTGATTCAAAGTAGACCATGATCCCGACTGAAAGAAAAAAAAGTAAACCGGGGATGGCTGCAACTTTGATGATTTCGAAGTAGGAGATACCGGTCATCTCGGCCATGATGAAAGCGCCGGCGCCCATAACGGGAGGCAGCACCATCCCGCCCGTTGACGCGGCCCCTTCCACCGCCGCTGCAATATGCGGTGGAAATCCGGCACGTTTCATAAGAGGGATGGTGACAGTCCCCGTAGTCACCGTGTTTGCCACCGGGCTGCCGTTGATGGTGCCCAAGAGAGCGCTGGAGATGACAGCGGCCTGCGCCGGCCCGCCTGCGATCCGTCCGAAGACCGACACCGAGAGATCGATGAAAAACTTCGCCACGCCGGCACGCTGCATGAATGCGCCAAGGACCACAAATGGGATAATATAGCTGGCCACGACTTCAGCCATGACGCCGAATATCCCGTCGGAGGTGACATAGACATATTCAACCACACGCCGCAGGCTGAAGCCTCGATGCCCGATGATAAAAGGCAGGTAAGATCCGAAGAGAGCGTATGCGATCGGCAGGATCCCGCACATTGCCATCCCTATGCCTAGCACTCGGCGTGCGGCTTCGATGGCCACGACAGTCACGATAACACCCATCCAGACATCAACCAACGTGTAGTCTCCCGCCCGGTAAGCCATGGCCTCATGCTCGACCATCCAGTAAACCACACCTACGGCTACCCCCCCCGCCAACAGCAGATCGAGCGGTGACGGGGACTCGCCTCGGTCGCGCAACCGACTTCGGTACACAAGTAACGGAACGATGAGGCTGTAAAGCACGGCGATGCCGCGAAAGTATTGAAGCGAGACAACGCCAACGGTGGCAGCCCAGAGGTAAAACAGGGCGACGCCTCCCATCATGATGTCGGCAGCAATTTTCCACCAGCCTGATAATGTACGGACTTGGCTTGACGTTTCGGACATCGGTCGTGCCTTAAGCGGATTCTCTGGGATGCATTGATCCTTCCCGTTAACCAGTTTTGGCCATACTCGTTGCCAAAGTGCGCTCCACTCGCCTTCGTTGCGACAAATAAACCGCACCGAAGATGGCAAGGGCGCCGACGTCGGTGACTATGGAAGGCATGAAAGCGAGGATGGTGGCGAAGGCAAGCGCCAGCCATTCTAAAAGGTTTGTGCGGGTGAAAAAATAGGCGGTGCTCATGATCGAAAACGCGACGGTCCCGACGAGCGCGGATACCACAGCCCAGGCATTTTGGTACGGCGTGCCGGTGAAAAGGACGTGGGTGTAGGCGAAAAGCAGCGGCATTACGTAAATCATCTTGGCGAACCGGAAACTGTTCCATCCCGTCTTCCACGGGTCGGCCTCAGCGATGGCCGCTGCCGTATAGGCCCCGAGGGCAACTGGCGGCGTGATATTGGAATCGAGACTAAGCCAAAAAACAATCAAATGCGCTGCGATGAGAGACAGGCCAAAGTCCGTCAACGATGGCGCAGCCGTGGCGGCCACGACGAGGTATGCGGCCGTGATGGGTAAGCCGAGGCCGAGTATGAAGGAGGCCGCCGCAATCAACACCAGAGCGGCGATAAGGTTTTGGCCGCTCAGGGTGAGGACGATGGTTGAAAACCGAATGCCGATGCCGGTCAACGAAACGA
>JBFJTQ010000334.1:0-4522 GCA_041625275.1 Binatia bacterium
GCCGGTGGTGCTCATGCAGCTTTTTAATCACTTTCCCATGGCGCGTGTCTTGTCCATCGTCAAAGACGTCCGCTGGGCAGGGCCGAACACCGCCGATAGCGTCGTGAATCTGGTTCGGGAGCGGGGTTTGGAATCGAAAAAGATCGGCCTGGTCGGAGCCATTCCCTATCAACACTATATGAAGATACGTGAGAAATACCCTGACGCCGCCTTGGTTGACCTCGGCGGCAAGATGCGGATGATGCGCATGATCAGGAGCGTCGAGGAAATCGAGCGGATTCGCTTTGCCTCGCAGCTTACCGATCATTCCGTACAGGCATTGGCCCTAGGACTGAAGGAAGGCCTGCGCGAGGAAGAGATTCCCGCCATTATCGAACCCGTATACCTGGGTCAGGGCGGCTATGCGGGGATTCACTTCATGACGAGCATGCCCATGCGCGACCCGGATTTTCCAGTTCCGGCGCAGTTTCATTCGCGCCGCCGGCTGCAGAAGGGAGACTGCTTGATCACGGAGATCAGCGGCGCTTACTCGGGCTACAGCGGGCAGATTCATCGGACTTTTTCCCTCGGCGAGGGGCCGACACCCGAATGGCGCAAGATGCACGACGCCGCGGTCGAAGCCTTTGAAACTCTAGCGACCGTAATCAAGGACGGAGCGACAACGGCGAAAGCGGAAGAGGCCGCGGAAATCATCCACCGGCGCGGCTACAGCATCTATGACGACCTGGTACACGGCGTCAACCAATACCCGCCCATCTTTCAGACCAAGACCACGAAGCGTCACGAGTCCAGGGAGATGACGTTTCGTGAAAACATGGTCATCGTCATCCAGCCCAATGTCATCAGCAAGGACGAGAAGATGGGACTCCAGTTCGGCGAGACGGTCTTGGTTACAAAGAATGGCTGCGAGTCGCTCAATGCCTTCCCGCGGGAATGGGTCACCTGCAATGGATAAGTACGTGTTGAGTGCCGGGTAAGAATCCCTTCTACGGACTGCTGAATGTGTGACCGGCTGCCCTGTGGTCGCTTGGTTCGATGGTCTGTGACTCCTCACCGTACCAGCGAGATTGCCACCGTTCCCGCAACGACGCAGAGCACGCCGAACACGGTACGCACCGTTATTCTTTCCAAATCGCGCAAAAAGATCGATGTCCCGAGCAGCACCCACATCGGCTGCGTTGCCACGATGGGCGATACCGTAACCACCTGCCCCCGGCTAAGTCCGGTCATAACGAGCAGAATGCCCAGGGTCTCGAAAACTCCGGCGAAGAAAAATATGCCGGCGGACCGGCGATTCCAAACCAATTTTTCCGCTTTGGACGAGAGCGAAAGATAGACCGTCAGGGAGAAGAGCGACACCCACCCGACCAGCGCGGCAAAAAACAACGGATGATTCGAAAGACTCAGAGCATAGCGACGTACGGGATGCACGATTCCAGCCATCAGGGCCGCTCCAAGCGGAAATCCTGCATACCACCAGGGATAAGTCGCTTTCTTACCCTCGGGCTGCCAGGAAATTAGCGTCCCACCCGCCACAATCAACAGCGTGCCGATGAGCACCGGTACGGTCGCTGGCTCGCCGAGAAAAAGGATTGCGAAAGTCGTGCTGAAGAGCGGATGCGTTCCTCGAAGCGTCGAGCCGCGCGATGCGCCGATATAGAAGATGCCCTTATAGGTAAAAAGCCGTATGACCGGCTGCAACAAACCGGCAAGGACGATGAGCAGCACTGCCAGAGAAACAATTTCCGGAATCCCGCCGGTCACAAGGAGGATGAAACCCAACCCAACAGCATGGATAGTCAAAGAAATAAAAGTAACAGTCGTGGGATTGGAGTGGCTCATGCCGCGTTTCGCGGCAATGTTGGACGTGGCGTAGGACAGCGCGGCGGCCAGAGCGATCAGTTGCGGGGGCATCGAGGATTCTGTCTCAAAGCTGGTTGACGGAATGCTTCACAGCGCACTGTCCTCGCACGAGGCTTGTTACCGAATTCTGTTCAAGCCCCTAACAGCGGAGCGCGTTTATTCTGTATACACGATCATACCGCAAATATCAGCCGCTTTCGTCCTTTCGGCGGGCCTAGGCCTGCCGCATACATTCGACTCGGAGGCGCCGGTTGACAACGTTCTGGTGGCTCAGCTACCTTGATCGCAAGCAACGACAAGCCCGACTCAGGCCCTCCTCAAAAGCTCCGTCTGGCTTAAAACAATTACTGAGCCATTGATGATCCGATTTGTGCTGAACAAGCTTGCGAACGTCTACTACGGCTGGCGCATGGTCGCCGTCGGATGCGCGATTCGCCTGCTTGGGGGCGGGTTGCACCTCTACGGTTTCACCGTCTTTTTCTTGCCTATCACGCAAGAACTGGGTTTGAGCCGCGCGGCGACTTCCTTGGTCTTTTCCCTCGCCCGCGCCGAGGGCGCCATTGAAGGGCCGGTGGGAGGCTACCTCATCGACCGTTTCGGACCTCGTCCGATGATCATGACGGCCATTCTAGCCTCGGGCATTGGATACATGCTGCTTGCCACCGTCCACAGCTACTACACTTTCCTCATCGTTTACCTCGGCGTCATCACACTGGCGTTTTCCACGGGATTCATGCACTCGCCCATGGTTCTTGCCAACACATGGTTCGTCCGCCGCCGCGCCTTTGCCATGACGCTCATAAGCTCCTCCATCGGGTTGGGGGGATCGCTGATAACCCCCCTCCTGGCATTAGCCGTTTACACGTGGGGGTGGCGCATGGGCGCCGTGCTGTCGGGAATCGGACTGATTCTCGTCGGTATACCTCTGGCGCTTCCCGTGCGCCGTTCCCCCGAGAGCATGGGGCTTCGTCCCGACGGCGATCCTCCGGACAAAACAGCGGCGGAAGATTCGTTGACCCTTCCCAGGGGTGAAGCCAAAGAGAAAGCCGCGGAGACGAATTTCAGCGTTCGGGAGGCAATGAGCACCGTTGCGTTCTGGATGCTTGTCGCAGCCACGGTTGCGCGGGTGACCGCCTTCAACGCGATTACGGTTCACTTCATCCCCATGATGGTCTGGCGGGGCGTTTCCGAGCAGCGCGCGGCTGCGTTGCTGGCAACGATGGCCTTGATGAGTTTCCCCTGCCATCTATTGATCGGCTGGCTCGCCGATTTGACGCACAAGCCGCGGATCATGGCTGTCAGCATGCTCATCGGCACGGCATCACTATTCTTGTTGGCATACGGGGAAACCGAGTGGACGCTTTGGCTATTTGCGGTCTTGTTTACCTTCGTGGAAGCGATCTTCCCGGTGGCCTGGGCCACTGTCGGCGATTTTTTCGGACGCAAATACTTCGCCACGATTCGCGGCACAATGGCTTTTTTCTACCTCTGGGGCGCTGCCATTGGCCCCGTTGTCGCCGGCGCCGTTTACGACCGCTATCAAAGTTACGCCCCGGTCATGTCCGCCTTTATCGCGCTCTTCGTCATCGCCGCGTTTCTCTACGGCCTGCTGAGAAAGCCGTCGCCCCGATAATGAACGCTAGCGAAAATATCGCAGGAAGAGTTGTCTGTGGGCGTTTCACGTTGACATCATCCGACCCGGTCGGATAGGTTGACACAAGGCTTAGTGCCGAGTGAAGCCCTCGCCGGCTCCCGCCATCTGGCCTGCCAACTAAGAATCAACCATGATACATTCAGTGCGCAACAAGCTCCTGGGGCTTTACTACGGATGGCGCATGATCGCCGCGAGTTGCGCCATCCGTGTTCTGGGCGGCGGCCTGCACGCCTATGGGTTTACCGTCTATTTCCTGCCGGTGACGCAAGAACTGGGGCTGACCCGCACCGCAACTTCGCTGGTGTTTTCTCTCGCTCGTGCTCAAGGCGCCCTCGAAGGCCCCCTGGCCGGATACGCGATCGACCGTTATGGACCGCGCCCCGTCGTTTTGGTAGCAACCCTTCTCGCCGGCGTCGGCTATATGTTGCTCGCCGGAGTCAACAGTTACACGACGCTGCTGATCGTCTACATGGGGATCATTTCTCTTTCGTATCAAGCTGGCTTCATGGACGCGACGATGACCGTCGCCAACAACTGGTTCATTCGCAAACGAGCTTTGGCAATGTCCGTTATCAGCGGCTCCATCGCCCTCGGCGGCACACTGATCACACCTCTACTCGCCTATGCGGTCCATACGTGGGGCTGGCGACAAGCGGCTTTCGCGGCAGGGGTTGTTTTTCTGTTCGGCGGCCTGCCACTGGCTCGCTTCTTGCGGCGGTCACCGGAAAGCATGGGGCTGTTGCCAGACGGCGACCCGGCGCACAAAGCCGGCGATGTTTCTCGATTCGCCGCTTCGGCAAGAAGCTCCGTGGACAATACGGAATTTTCGCTCCTGGAGACCTTGCGCACACATCAGTTCTGGCTGCTGGCGCTCGCGACCACAATCAGAGTCCTCTGCGCAAGCAGCATCCTGGTCCATTTCATTCCGATACTGGTGTGGCGCGGACTGACGCAACAAGAAGCGGCGTTTTTTCTTGCATTCCTGGCGCTTCTTGGGATGCCCGC
>JBFJTQ010000335.1:0-4521 GCA_041625275.1 Binatia bacterium
ACTTAAACCCCTCTTTGGCAAAGAGGGGAAGGGGAGATTTGTGCGTGCAATGCGAGCGAACCCGTCTCCAAAAACATCGACTGGTTATGTCAAGAACCATTAGGGACACTGTACTAGCCCTTAGTTGTTACGACCTTTCGTAAGTCTCGAGTTGCCGCGCCTCCTGCATGCTGAAATGATACCACTCATCCAAAAAGTCCGTCACACGACCTCCGCTCCATAACGGTTCTAATTGTCTTAGACGAGGAAGTAGCGGTGGTTATATCTTGCTCCATCCTCTTAAGTCCGCTCACAACCGGGCCTAATTTGTACCCCAGCATCTGAGTGAATTGGACCCATTCCAAGGCGTCGCCGTGGGGCGTTCGATCGGCGTTCCCTTCCCAGGACCCACGACGATTGATTTCGCATCCAAACCGAGAAGGCGTTTAAACTCGCCGTTAATCCTGTCGACGACGTTCGTTTCAACTTGAGTCGAAGCCAGATTGTCCGTGCGTGAAGCCTCAAGATTCAGGGGCGGCGAGGCATCGACTCGCCCAGGGATTGCCAAGCTAAGAGCAGCACCGGTGGGAATGCTCAGAGACTCTACTCCAATCCCCTCTCTTCAACACTCATGACGTGCCCAGAAATCTCTCCGTCTGCAGAATGATTTCCGTAGCGGTCGCCCGGTCTTTGAAGAAAACTCCCTGCTTGGCCACGGTGCGAATGCGCGTCGTTTTGGAGCTGACCATTTCCAATTCGATCTCGATCTCACGGTCATTGGTCTTAGCCAATATGGCTTTTCCTTGTTCCGTTTTTGCGGTTGCGGCGATCTTTATACCCATTTGGTCCAGAGCCGTACGCGTCGCCACCTCGACTCGGGGTAGAGGCGCCGTGAAGGTACGGTATGCGATTCCATCCAGCGTGTAGGACACAGAAGTCCCGGTGGCGACTCCGGCGCCCACTCCGAACAGAGTCAGGCCCACTGCTGCGCACCCCTGCACCAGCGGCAATAGAAAAAACAAGATAATTAATCGTTTTTGCAGAGTTTCGTGTTCCATATGCGGAACACTGAAAGGCAATTTCCAGGCCAAAAGACGTTGTTGGCTAGCTTGGCATATGGAGGAACTTGCGGGTACGCAAGAAGCTCGCCGATGAGGTCGGTGACTAGGCAAATTTGTAAGGATCACGAAGCGATTCTCTACATCTCGTTACGCTGACCTCTTCTTCGTTGACCTCGAGCGGCAATGGCGTCATTCGCCAATACCGGTGATCTTGATGCTACCATGCTTCGATTTGTGTTTCTTGTTGAGGTGAATGATGACGCCCGTGAGCCCTTCGACGACATAAGCGTTGGCTGCCGGCCCCGCGTCGAATGTCCGCGCGCCGATTTTACGAATGATCTCCATGACCTTCTGCTTCGCTTCCTCGTTATCGCCGCACACGAGCACGTCGCCGAGATGCGAATCAACGTCGCCCAGATCGACGGCAGAGACATTATGCAGCGCGCCGATAACGGGAGCTTCATCACCCAAAATACTTTGCGCCTCCAGCAAGGCTGAACCTGCGGCGGGAACGAAAGGTCTGCCTTTTTTCAGGGGCACGACGGTATCAATAACGATCTTGCCGGCGAGCTGGCCTTTGAGATCTTGGACCATCTGGGCTTGCCCCTCGTATGGCACCGCAATCACAACGAACTCGCCTTGTTGAACCGCCTCCCGATTCGTCATGCCGACCAGTTCGCCCGCCCTCATTTGGGGTTTGAGCGCGGCCACCACGTTCTGCGCTTTTTGGGCATCGCGGGACCCGATAATCACTTTCACTCCGGGGGCGCCGAGGCGCAGCGCAAGGGCATTGCCCATGCTGCCGGTTCCGCCCACGATGGCGATTGAAAACTGTTTCTCCATAACTCTTTAAAAACGGCGAAAGAGATCCTCCGCTTCGGGGCGAAAAAGCTCCTGCACCGATCCTTCCTCCTTTTCTATCGTACATCCCCGGGCAATCACGACGGGAATCCCATCTAGCTTTCCCATCAACAATTCCGCGCCTGCCGCAATTTCATCGGCAATCGCCGCTACGGCCGCTTTCAATCGATATCCGTATGGATCTGTCATGCCGCGTTGATCTCTCAAGGGTTTCAACCCGGCAACACCAACGCTGACGTCGACCGTGCCGACCCGCCAAGGGCGGCCGAAACTGTCGCTGATGATAACGCCGGGAGCCTTGCCGGTATGGCGCTGAATTTCACTCCTTATCTCGCGCGCCGAGCTGTCCGGATCAAGCGGCAGGAGAGCCACTTGATTCTTGCCGACGTTGGATTGATCGACCCCCGCGTTGGCGCAGATGAAACCATGATGGGTTTCGACAATCAGAGCCTTGCCGCCGACGCGAACGATGTTTTTGCTTTCTCGCAGAATCACCTCAACGAGTGCGGCGTCTTTGTCGAGCCGCTGCGCTAACTCACGAGCCTGCGCCGAGGGCTGAACCTCGTCCAGCCGCAGCATTCGTCCCTCCGCTTTGGAAACGATCTTCTGGGCGACGACGACGACATCGTTGTCCAGAAGACTGATCCCCTCGTGGACGCAGGCCTCGCAGATCATCGTCCCGAGAGCGTCTCCGACGCCCACCTCTCTCATGCTTTCCAGAGCGATGAATTCCAGGCGCTTCATACACTGCCAATCCCCCGTTCTTTCTGCGCCCGGCGTTCCGCCAACATTCTGCGTGCAGCGTGACACGTTTCTCCGTCAGACGATGGGTGGGTTAAGAATTGCTCAAGATCCTTCGGCTCATCGATATCGAGCGCGATGCGCTCGTTTTCAATGAATCGAAGCGGCAATCCTTGAGCACTGACCTGGCCCAAATGGTAGCGGAAGCTGTCGTATCCGAAGCGAAGCTTGATGATGTCGGGCGGCGCCAAGAGCAATGCGTTGGTCCCCAGTCGATCGTGGGACGGGACCAGCAGAGCAAAAGGCGGCCTGGCATCCTTCGGAATCTCCGTGACGAGCCCTTCGATGTCTTCGCTGCGCACCAGGGGCATATCGCCGGGGACGATCAGTATCGCCTCCCGGCCCATCGCTTTTAATTCGATGCGCGCGAAGTCAACCGCATCGGTTTCACCCTTCTCATCCTGTTGCCGAATGACACGCGCTCCCAACGATTGCGCGATATCGGACACCTTTTCGTTCCCAGTGACAACCACCGTTTCCAGCAAGTTACGGGCCCGCAGGACCTGCCCGAGAACGTCGCGAAACATCAGTTCAGCAAGGGTTTCTCGCTCCCCTCTGGTCAGGAGCGGGCTCAGCCGCTGCTTTGCATTGCGGAACCCTTTAACGGGGATCAGGGCAGTGACTCTCATGGTAAGGCCAGAAACGATTTTCTTAACACTATTTTTCAACGAAGGCCAAGACCTCGCCGGCGAGGCGTCTCTTGTCAGCAGAAGACTGCAACCGAATCGATGACGTCAAGACTCCGATGCCCAACGCTTCAATTCGATGCCTCTGGTTTTCGTCATCCTTGTCGATGGCGAAAAATTCCAGAAAGTCTTCGTACGCCTGCGCCACGCCGAAAGCCGAAACTTCCAGGCCTTGGGCCGCCATTAGCTTGTGCGCCGGACCGCTGACCGCTGCGTTGCCGATGATGGGGCTAACGCCGATGACCGCCGCCGCCGATGCCCTCAGCGCCTCCCGGATTCCCGGAACGGCCAAGATTGGACCAATGCTGGTGATGGGGTTACTTGGGCAGACCACGATCCCCTTGGCTCCTTGAATCGCCTCCAGCACGCCTGGCGCCGGCCCGCTTTCTTCGGCGCCAACGAAACGAACCGCCTTGACTTCGCCTTGCCATCGCTCGCGCACAAAGAACTCCTGAAATGAGACTTCTCTCTGAGTTGTCCGGACGCGCGTCTCGATTCGGTCGTCAGACATCGGCAAAATCTTCGCCCCCACGCCTAACGCCTTGCGGATGCGCTCCGTAATCTCCGACAACGTCGCCCCCTCGGCCAGCAACCGGGTACGCACAATATGCGTCGCGAGATCCTTGTCGCCCAGCTTGAACCAGGTATCGGCGCCGAGCCGTCGGAGCTGCTCCAACGCCGCGAACGTATCATCCTTGATGCCCCAGCCCTTCGCCTCATCAATCAGACCCGCGAGCGTGTATGTCACGGTGTCGATGTCCGGTGAAATACGCAGTCCGTGAAAAACGCAGTCATCGCCGGTGTTGCAGATGATGGTCAATTCGCCCGGAGCGATGACCGAAGCCAGCCCTTCGATCATTTTGGCGCCGCCCGTTCCGCCGGTCAGAACGACGATCATGATAACAGCGCCGTTTGCGTGTTCGAGGGAGAGAGTGGAGGCAAGTTTCCAAGCGGGCCGCAGCCGTTGACTAATCCCTGTGCATCCGAAAGCCGCCCCACGTATGAGAGCAGCTGCGTGGAAAGAAACCTTTCGGCTTGATGTAAGAACTCCGGATAGATCGGCAAGCGTGCTTTGAGTTCGAAGCCCGCATCGGTGCTCTTTTGCCGCAACAACTCCAATGCCGGCCAAGGCG
>JBFJTQ010000336.1:0-4515 GCA_041625275.1 Binatia bacterium
GGCGCCTCGCTTAACTCCACCATAAACGCCTCGTTTGTATTATCGTACCAGACATCGATCTAGCTAATACTGACTCCAGGTATTAACAAGAATTTATTCGTAAACCTCGTCCAGAGAACTAGATGAGAGGATTTTGTGAGAAGCTTAATCACCGGTAACTCAAGACTCTTTCCGACAGACGCCATGCCGACCCGGACTGAGAGCCAAAGGGCCATGGGGAAAGAGCAAACAAACCTCGGATTCTGGCGTCCCGGGCAAAATAACAAATGGAATCTTCGCCTGTCAAATTATTTACCCGCGCTAAAAACAACCTCATGCTTTAGGGCACGAGAACCAGCTTGCCAAAGAATTCATTCCGTTCCAGAACCTCATGGGCCTGTCGCGCTTCGCGCAATGGGAAGACCTGGGAGACAACGCCCCTTAGTTTGCGAGCGTGTACGAGCTTCATGATCTCGGGCATATCCTCGCGCGGCTGCATGCGCGTGCCCAAGAGCGTCAGCTCTCGTGTCCAAAGTTGACCGAGATGGAGCTCCACCCAGTGCCCCGCGGTAACGCCAGCGTTGACGAAGCGGCCGCAATGCCGCAAGCTCGCAAAACACTCTTCCCAAACGGGCGCACCGATATGTTCCAAGACGACATGAACGCCTTCCCCTCGCGTGAGTTCGCGCACCTGCTGGCTGAATTTTGGAAATACTTTGTAATTGATCCCTGCGTCAGCACCCAGAGCCGTGGCTTTGTCCAATTTGGACTGGCTGCTGGCTGTGGTGATGACCCGTGCGCCGGCAAGTTTGCCGATTTGTATCGCGGCGCTTCCGATGCCGCTACCGGCAGCCATCACCAGCAAGTCTTCGTCCGGTTGAAGGCGGGCACGGCAAATCAACATGTGCCACGCGGCGGAGGGCGAAACCGTGATGCATGCAGCCTCCTCGAATGACATCCACTCCGGTTTGATGTAGGCGTCAGCGGCCGCCACGCAAGCCAACTCCGCGTAACCTCCACCACGACACCTACCCAAAACCGCATCACCTACTTTGAAGTCAGTTACCCCTTCCCCTAGACGAACCACCTCGCCGGACATTTCCGTTCCCGGAACATACGGCAGCGGCGGGTTGACGCCGTGGGAACCCTCGCGCGCAAACAGATCGCGCCGGTTGAGTGCGGTAGCCCGTATCTTGACGAGAAGCTCGCCCGCACCTATTTCAGGCTCGGGAAACTCCCCGTATCTCAAAACATCGGCTCCACCCTGTTCGTTTATGAAAACAGCTTTCACAGCAAAAACTTGAATGACAAGTTTGAGATCGTGGATCCCAAACTTGCAATTTGAGATTTCCCATTTGCAATCCCGAAGGGCCTGCCCACGGTTGTGAGGCTTGCGGGCCGAGCGGGTCTGAAAAAATGTCCGCTTAGGGCTAATCCCCATGCAAAGGCAACCAAATTAATACTCCAACCCGGTTTTGCGAGGCAAGAAAAAAAGCTGCGGCAAGATCTGAGGGTACTGGATCGGCTCTGGGTTTGGCAACATAGTCGCGGCGGCAACTCAGCCTTCGGCGAGTTGACTCGGCAAACGGCTGTTCGCTAAGTTTTTTGTGGTACGTCAGTCTCCTAGGCCAATACAAATTCAGGAAAGGAGATTATTATGGACAGTTCGGAAAAGGCAAAATGGGCACCGGTGCTCTTGCGCCTGGTCATGGGGATTATTCTCTCGGTGGCCGGCTACGCAAAGTTTCTAGGCATCGCGGGCACGATCGAATACTTCACCAAGCACGGATTTCCTGTTCCGGTCATTACGGCATGGTTTATTGCCTTGCTGGAATTCGGCGGCGGGATCGCGCTCATTATCGGACTTTTCGCCCGCTATCTTGGGGTTCTGTTCGTGATTCAATTCATCGTGGCGGTGCTTTGGGTCAAGTTCCCTACCCAGGGTTACGCTGGAGCGCGGCTCGATCTGATGCTCATCGCCGGCGCCGCGGCTCTCTACTTTCTCGGCGCCGGCCGCTTGTCCGTCGATTCGCTCTGGCTGGAAAAACAAAAGAGAGAATACTCATAGCTCCGGTTACCTCCCGAGCAGGGAATTCTCTTTCACAGGGGGAAGCTCACCACGGCAAGGAAGTCATTCAATGCTATGCCCCCACGAGAGCCGGTCCCTTTTGCGGCCGACTTTGGCGCCTTTGCATCTGAGATAGCGCCCGAAACAGAACCCGAGATTGCGCACCAGATCGGGGTCGCTGTTTATTATAAAAAAGCGGTCTTCAATACCAAAGATCTCACGGCCGAGGCGGCTCAGTGGAAACTGCTTCCTCCAAGATGAACCCAAACGCCTGCGAAGCTCCGTCTCAAAAATGACGGCAACCTTATCTTTCATCCGGAGCTGCGTATCCTCGAGAAATATCGCGAGATCCGGTGAGAGGACTTCGAGGCGGTCAAAAAAGACTCGGATGTCGCGCTGCTCGAGGTGTTTTGGCGGGGAGGACTTGGTTTCGATATAGAGGAACCTCCCTTCCATGAGCGCCACCACGTCAAAATCCCCGCCGCCGCGATTCCCTTTAACCCGAAACCCCCAGAGCGCCGGAAGGTAGAATTCCTTCTCGAGCATTTGGCAGACAAACCATTCCAGGGTTGCTCCGAACGAGCCGATGCGAGAGTCTTTCAGCCTGAAGCGGCGTTGGCGCGCGTGAACGACAAGGCCCACGCGTACGAGGAAACGGAGATATACTTCGGCGCTGTTCTGCGAGCAGTAGAGCAAGAGATCGTGCAGGGAGAAGGAGTCCTTGTTCTTGATGACGTCTCTGAGAAAAAGTTGAAAGGAGTACTTCTTTAGGTGGCGATAAAATTCCTCTCGGGATGTTTCTTTCGCCGGCAGAAGAAGACCCATCTCTTCTTCTCTCGGATAACACCGAAGGCCGCGCCGGATGAGGGCTCCTAGAACCCTCCGTTCCTTTTCCTTCAGGATTTCCTGTCGGAGATTCTGCACTTCTCTCTTTAGCGCGCGAATCGAAGTTTTGAGGGTATAGCTGTCAGATTTCACGGATTAAACCATGATCGAGGACAAAGTGAATTGATAAAATCGTTGACAGCTAGAGTGAAGACTAGGTGAACTCTTCCGAGTGTCACCCTGATTTCACGACAGTTCTTCGAGCAGTGCCCTTGCCGCTTTCAAGTCCGGTGTGTCAAAGCCTTCGGTAAACCAGCCGTAAACCTCGCCCACGAGCTTTCGCGCTTCTTCTATTTTACCCTGGCGCTGCCAGAGCCGACCCAAGCTTAACGCCGCCCGCAATTCTAATGATTTCGCCTGTTCCTCTCGGGCAAAATCAAGGGCCATTTGAAGACAGTCCTCCGCCGATGCTTCCTCGGGTGCTGACCGCGCTCCCAGCAGGTCACCTTTGATTCGTTGAAGAATCCCTTCGTAGTAACGGTAATAGGATTCACCACTCTTGTGCACCCGCCTTAGCGCCTCGTTCGCTTCCTCCAGTCCCGCCTCGATATCTCCTTCCTTTGCATAGGCTTCGACGAGCAAAGCCGATGCGTCAAGAGACTCTCCCACGGAACCAATTTTCCGAAGTTCGTTAAAACCCTCACGGAGCCGCGACATACCATCTTCTGTTTGCCCCGTCATGACCAGCAACCACCCCTGCAACAAAGTCCCGTTTGCTACAAATCGGGGAAAGCGATGTTCCGTAGCAAGCTTGAGGCACATGGCGACTTGCTTCTGGCAAACCTCCAAATCCCCACGCTGACGGCTGACCCAAGTAGCCCAGTAGAGCGCGAGCGCCAAAGAAAAGGGGTGCTTTAGAGTTTCCGCGAGCTCCAGAGTTTCCTTGCTTCGCCGTTGTGCTCGATCCGGGTAACCCAAACTCCACAGTATCCGTGCTTGATGATTGCCACAGCACACTCCGGCATCGTGCCCGCCATACTGATGAGCAAGGCGGCTGTGCGTGTCAGGGTTATAAAGCTTCATCCCTTGTTCCGTATGGATTTTTGCCGAGCGAATCTCACCGATATGAAACAACACGGTCCAAAGCGTATGATGTGCTTCCAGAAGCAATGAAGCATCATTGAGTTTCTCAGCGGTCTTTAAGAGTTGCTCCGCTATCTCTCGCGCGTCTTGCAGGGCTCCGCGTCGTTGATACACGCGGGAAAGTCCCCAAAGCACAGGAAATAGCTGAGGGTTATCACCGAGGCGCTCGCAAAGATCTCGCGCCTCGGTGTAGATTTGCTCAACCTCTGGCGCGCGGTAACCGCGCATTGTCATCAGCACCGAGCCGAGGTCTATACGAGTTGCGATCGCCCGTTCGATTGACTGCCGTGTTTCCGGAAGGTGTTTGAGAGCCTCCAGCGACTGCTTCATGAGCTGGGCCGCTTTTTCATACGAATGGACTCTAAGGGCATCTTTTGCCGCCAGCTCTCCGTAGTGAACGGCGTTTTCTAACTCGTTTCCCTCAAAGAAATGATAGGCAAGCGCTTCAGACTCCCGCTCCAGTCTGCCGCGGTATAGCTTCTCCAGAGCCTGCCCGGCCC
>JBFJTQ010000337.1:0-4512 GCA_041625275.1 Binatia bacterium
CCACCGTGTACTTCGCACTCAACTCAATGAGGGATACCGCGTCCAACTTCTCCATCCAGCGGTGGTTGAATTCAATGACCGTCTTGGCTGGATCGAGAATCTTGAAGATCTGCTCCTTGTAGGTCTCGGCGTTCTTGAGAACTTCTTCCCGTGTAAGTTGTTTTCGAGTTTCTGATTTCCCCGACGGGTCACCGATCATGCCGGTGAAATCCCCGATCAAGAATATGACTTCATGCCCGAGATCCTGGAACTGCCTCATTTTCTGAATCAGCACGGTATGGCCGAGGTGCAAATCGGGAGCGGTGGGATCAAACCCTGCTTTCACTCTGAGCACGCGCTTCTTGTTGAGTTTCGCTATTAGCTCCCCCTCGGGGAGAACCTCCACCGCACCGCGCTTGATCAAATCAAGTTGGGATTGCACGTCCGCCATGATGACTAGTCCACCTCCCACGGAACGCGCAGCCGGCGCATTTCGTGTGCCTTGCCGGTGTGTTCATCGACGCTCACAACGATGCCCTGAAGGACCACATTATCCTGCGCCACAGCAAACGGGCGAGGAAGTTGACTCAGAAAACCCTTGATCACCGTGTCTCTCTCCATGCCGATTACAGAATCCATGGGACCGCACATGCCAACGTCCGTGATATAAGCCGTGCCGCCGGGAAGTATTCTCTCGTCGGCTGTCTGGACATGGGTATGCGTACCGTAGACAATCGACACGCGCCCGTCGAGGTACCAACCCATGGCGCATTTCTCCGAAGTTGCCTCCGCGTGCATATCGACGATGACCACCGGGCAGTGTTGACGCTTCTCCCTGAGAACCCCATCCACGCAACGAAAGGGATCATCGACATGATTCGGCATAAAGACGCGGCCTTGAACGTTGATAACAAGCGCGCGTAGACCCTTGTCGCCCTGCCACGCACACCATCCGCGTCCCGGCGCCCCGGGGGGAAAATTTGCAGGTCGAATCAAATTGGTTTGGTCATCGAGGTATGTATAGATTTCTTTCTTTTTCCAAACATGATTCCCCGACGTCAACACCTGTATCCCTGCGGAAAACAGCTCCCTGGCGCTCTTCATATCGATCCCCATGCCTCCCGCGGCATTTTCCGCATTGGCGATGACCAGATCAATTTCGTTTTCATTGATTAACGAGGGGACGAGAGCGGTGATGGCTCGCCGGGCGGGCCGACCCACAACATCCCCCAGGATCAAAATGCGCATGCGACTCTTGCTCGTTTCTCGCGCCCGCCCCTAGGAACACGACCAACGGGCGCGAACCCTGTCCTTTCCGTCATTTTGCGTAGTCGACCGCCCGTACTTCGCGAATGACCGTAACTTTGATTTGCCCGGGATATGTCATTTCGCTCTCAATTTTCTGTGCAATCTCTCTTGCCATCCGCGCCGCTTCATCGTCCGATACCAGATCATGCTGCACCATGATGCGGATTTCTCTTCCCGCCTGGACCGCGTAGGATTTCTCGACACCCTTGAAGGTGTTCGTGATGCGCTCAAGCTCCTCCAGTCGCCGGACATAAGTCTCCATCATTTCCCGACGGGCACCGGGTCGCGCACCGGAGAGCGCGTCCGCGGCGTCGACCAAGGGTGCTAAAATCGTTTCAGCCTTCACGTCCTCATGGTGGGCCGCAATGGCGTTGACGATTTTCGGCGACTCGCCATATTTACGCGCCAATTCCGCCCCGATAATGGCATGTGAGCCCTCCACCTCGTGGTCCACGGCCTTGCCGATGTCATGCAACAACGCCGCGCGCCGCGCCTGCTTTTCGTTAAGACCTAGCTCAGAAGCCATGATGCCACAGATAAACGCGGCCTCTATGGAGTGAAGAAGCACGTTTTGCGCATAGCTATAGCGGTACTTCAGCCTTCCGAGGAGTTTAACCAACTCCGGATGAATTCCATGAACCCCCACATCGAAGATTGCTTTTTGACCGGCTTCTCGTATCGCTTCTTCGATCTCTTGCTCGGCTTTCCGCACCACCTCCTCGATTCTCCCCGGGTGAATACGGCCGTCGGCAATGAGTTTCTCCAGGGCAATCCGGGCGATTTCTCGGCGAATCGGGTTGTGGCCGGATATAACCACAGTCTCCGGCGTGTCGTCCACGATCAGATCGATTCCCGTAGCGGCCTCGAGAGCGCGAATGTTGCGTCCTTCACGGCCAATGATCTTTCCCTTCAGCTCATCATTTGGCAACGGGACAACTGTCACTGAGCGCTCGGCAACAAAATCTCCCGCGAGTCTCTCGATGGCCAGCGCAATGATTTTCTGGCTTTTCCGCGCGGCCTCCGCCTTGGCCTCCTCTTCGATGACCCGAATTCGCTTCGCCGACTCGTACTTGGCCTCCTCGACCATCTGATTGATAAGGCTGTTTTTGGCCTCCTCGCGAGTTAATCCTGCCACCTGCTCGAGCTGTTTTCGCGCCGTGTCGATGTAACGCGCGCACTCGGCCGATTTCTCCTCGACTTCTTTTTCCCGCAACTTGAGGGAGGCTTCACGTCGCCCGAAATCGGCCTCCCGCTTTTCGATGGACTCGACGCGTTTTTCTAACCCTTCATCCTTACTGACCAGTCGCTTTTCGAGGTTTTGAAGTTCTCTGCGAGTTTCTCGCACCTCCTTTTCAAAGTCCATACGTTGCTGCAAGATACTGTCCCTAGCCTGAATCTCAGCCTCTTTCTTGATCGCATTGGCATCCTTCTTGGCTTCATCAATGATGCGCGCAGCCGTATTCTCGGCAAGCTGTATTTCCAGTTGTCGCTGTTTCTTGCGTACCCATGACACCAGTAGAGCGGCAAAGACGCCGATCAACAATCCCGCCGCTCCGAACACAATACTCTGGTCCAACAACAACACCCCCTTTCGGACAGAATTTCAGGAAAACGATAGGGTTTTTCTTGGCAATTCCCTGCATTCGATTAGTCGCATCTCCGTAAAAATATAAGCCACCATTTCATCCCACGGCTCGCGCGGTACCTGGTCCACGATTTGAAAATCAAAGGCCAATCCCGCAGCCGTCGCCTTCTTGCCCAGCTTTTTCAACAATCGGTCGTACCATCCTCTTCCCCGGCCTAAACGATTTCCTTTCAGATCAAATGCTAAACCGGGAACCAGCACAAACAAATGTTCTTGGCGCTCAGCCGAGAAAATCTTATCTCCTGCCGGTTCAAGTATTCCAAAATGGCCCGGCACCAGTTGGTCGGCGGAGGCAATCTGCACCATCTCGACCGAATCGCCGGCGCCAAGTTTCGGATAGAAAACGCTCTTACCGCACCGCAGCGCATCTTCCCGGATTTCATCGGTCATCACTTCGTTCTGTATCGAGGCGTAAAGAGCAACCGCTGGCGCGGTGAGGTAATCTGGGAATTGACGCACCCTGGCTTGTATCAAGCCGCTGCGAAAAACCAAATCCTTGTGTGAAAGCGCACTTCGAAGAGACAGGGCCGCCGTGCGCAACGCAATTTTGCTCTCACCCATTCGGAGTCCCTACGGTTCAGACATACCGGAGCGGGTAGAGAGACAAGGAGAACGGGCTATGAGAGAAATGTGATTTCTATAGATCCGATCTGCGGTTTAGGAAGGTTGGTCCCTGAGAAAGTCGCCCCGCGCCCAGGAGCAGAACGGGAGCACCGTTTCCCCTACGACGTGGGATGTCCACAAGAGTTTCCATGTTTTCTGGTAGTGGTTGCCAAAGTTTTGTATGTTCAAAAAACGCCAGAACCCAACCGATCAGACCGTTTATTATTCTTTCTCCCCAAATCCTCATCTTTCCACGCCGCCTCAAAAATCTTAAGGTTTCCCCCGCATCGTGCCGTTTCAATGGATCAACTTGAACCTGATTACCAGGTGGTCGCCATGTTACCGTTTGAGCCTTCCCCGATTCCGAGGCCTGACAGTCGCGGCAAGAGACAGCTCCCTTTCTTTCTATCGTTGGTTCTAAGTTGCCTCCGCTGATCACGAGCACAGCAGGGGAAATGGAGCACCTTAGAGTTATTAACCCTCCTCGCTTAAGGTCACTGAAAGCCGTTTCGACAACTGGTTAACCCGATTTAACACTGCATCGTGCGCTTCTTTGAGCCGGTAATATTCGTCGGCTATATTGAGGGCTGCCATCATGGCAATGTTCGACTTGGCCAGCGATTTCGAAGAGTTTGAAAGTTCCTGCATTTTTTGGTCGACATAGCCCGCGACCTTAAGCATGTAATTTTCATCAGCATCGCTGCTGATCGTAAATTTTTGGCCCAGAATCTCAACGTCCAAAGCCCTCTTCATAATCCCTAACTCCAGGTCACTCGGCGAGTTCCAGAGTGTCAAATTGGCCCAATATCTTGTCCAGCTTTTCCCGCAATTCTAGACGCTCGCGTTCGTATTGCCGAATTTGTCCTTTCAAATGGTGCCACTCGTCTTCTTTCTGCTGCAGTCTTTTCTCAACGGATTCTTTCTCTCTTTTCACCCTTTCGTGTTGCTCAATTAGGCGATGGATCTTCGCTTCAAGC
>JBFJTQ010000338.1:0-4510 GCA_041625275.1 Binatia bacterium
AGAACCGCGATTTCGCCGCGGCGGTGAAGGCGGCAGGCAAGCCAGTAACGTTCCTGATCGGCCAGGGGTATAACCATTTCGAAATGTTCGAGACGCTGGGCAATCCCTACGGTCTGCTCGGCCGCGCGATGCTGGAACAGATGAAGCTGAAGGCAGCTTAGTCGCAAGCTCAGTGCGCCGCCTAACAGGCGGCGCGAGCCGATATCGGCTCAAGCCTTTGCGTTAGGCGGCATCGTCACCGACACACGGGAGGGGCTTATGCGTATCGTCAACAAACGTTGCAACACTCTGCTTATGACACTCGTCGTTATTGCAGCGCAAATGTGGGCAGTCAGTCAGCCGCTTGCCCAAACGCAGCCCGTTTCGATCTTAATCGTCCGGCACGCTGAGGCCGACACTTCACAGCCGACCGTACCGTTGACCGCAGCGGGACGCCAGAGAGCGGAGTTATTGGTTCAGACGCTGCGCGGCGTAAAGTTCACGCATATCTTTGCAAGCCATACAACACGTGCTCGCCAGATGGTCGAAGGGATTGCATCGGCGCATGGCCTTTCGGTCATCCAGCTCCCTGTGCCCGGCTCGATCGTCGATGGGCAACCCGTGACCGACCAGACCTCACGCCGAGCACCCATAGAACCGATTTCAACGGCTTTGCTAAAACTACCACCCGGGAGCGTCGCCCTTGCAGCGCTGAACAGCGAAAATATCTTTGCAATTCTGAATCGGCTCGGCGTCCCGGTAGCACCAAGCGGTCAGTCCTGTGCGCCCGGCAGTATGTGCGTGCCTTGCACTGACAATAGTTGCTACCCCCGGAAAGAATTCGACCATATCTGGCATGTCGTCCGCGAATCCGGCCGCGCCGAGCCGCTCGCCTACGTTGAGCTTCGTTACGGCACGGGTTGGCGAGCCTCCGAGCGCTGACTCTGTGGGTAATGAACTTAAAGCGAGAATGCCGCCTAACCACCCGATCCACAAGCCGACGCTCGCGAGCGGGCGCTGGCTCGCAGGGGTGATCGGGGTCCGTCAGACAGCAGACGATCAAACAAGGAGTCAGCCAATGATGCGTATTCGCAAACTGAGGTGTTCCTTCTGTCGCAAGAAAGAGGACCAAGTCGCAAAACTGGTTGCCGGGCCAAGATTGCTTGTCGGTCCTAAACTTTACATCTGCAATGAATGCGTCGCGGTAGCAAGCTCAATCATGCAAGGGGCCACGGCCCCGACTCCAGAAACCTCGCGTACTCTGTTTCATAAAGTGAAAGAGTGTTGGCACTATCTCCTGCATAGGAGCATGTCGCGCACTAATCCTTTGGGGGGAGAATGCTTATTGCTGCCCGGTTGCGTTGCGGGCCTGCTAACAGATTCCATGGCGCGGAGCATGGTGTTGTTCGAGCTTACGCGTCCGAATCGACTGTAAAAAGACTCCCGACCCCTTTTCTTCATGGAGCTTTCGCACGACGCGTTTATCTCCTACAGCCATTCGGCTGACGGCAAGCTTGGCCCCGCCCTGGAACGGGGACTGGAGAAGCTGGCAAAGCCCCTTCTCAGGCGAAGAGTGCTCGATGTCTTCCTCGACGAAACCAGCCTCACGGCCAGTCCTGGACTGTGGCCGGGCATCGTCCAACATCTCTCGGGTTCGCAGTGGTTTTTGCTTATAGCCTCTCCCGCGTCCGCGCAGTCAGTCTGGTGCAATAAGGAGATTCTATGGTGGTTGGAAAACCGCTCCCCCGAAAGGATGCTTATCCTCTTAACCGAGGGAGAGATCGTATGGGACGATAACGTTAAAGACTTTGACTGGAGCCGCACAACCGCACTGTCCAGCAGCCTCAGCAAGCGGTTTGCCGACGAACCACTGTACGTGGACGCGCGGTGGACAAGGGATAGAGGAGATCTCTCATTAGCAAATCCGCGGTTTCGGGATGTCGTGGTCGATATTGCCGCACCGCTGCGCGGAATGCGCAAGGACGAACTTGACAGCGCGGACCTTCGGCAGCTCCGGCGCAACCGCATGTTCGTTCGGGCCGGCGTCATCGCGATTGCAATCGCCGGTTTGATCGCGGTTTGGCAAGGTATTGTGGCCAACCAGCAACGAAAAATAGCCGAAAGCGAGCGTGACAAAGCGACGACGGCCCGGTTGGAGGCGGAACGCCAGCGCGATGCCGCTCTGGCACGATTGCTAGCGATCCGAGCAGAGGCCGCGCCGTCGGACTTGGCCATTTTGCTGGCCGTCGAATCGCTAAACCGCACACGTTTTGTGGAAACGGATACGCTGTTGCGCCGGCTCATCCAGACTCGCCCCAGGACGCGTGCATCCGTGCGGATTCCGAACGCGAAATCATCGGACAGTTTTCCCATATGGACGTTCGGCCCAAAGGGCACTTATTTCGTGGCTGGGGGCACGACGGAGACGGTAACGGTGTGGCAAAGCGCAACCTTAAAGGAGGTCGCCCGTTTCCGTCAGCCCCACTCGACGACAGCCGCATTCAGCCCGGACGAAAGTTTGCTGGCTGTTGCGGACACTTCCAAAAAACGCGTCGCTCTATACAGTGTTGCCGATGGAACGTCTCGTATTTTGATCGAGGGTTTAGGAGAGATTTCCTCATTGGCATTCAGCTCTGACGCAAGCCTGCTGGCTGTCGGCCTCTGGACAAACTATGGCATTGGGAAGCAGCGCAATGGGCACGTCGTGGTCGATGTCCGCAGCGGTACGCAGGCGGGCGCGGCCAGAACGATGTATACGACTGGCCGCGTCGGCTTCAGCCCAGACGGGCGTTACCTGGCCACAGTGGATAACAGGCGGACGTTAGCTCTATGGGACTCGGTCCATGGTTTCGCATCCACCGCCGCAAAATACGAGGAAGTACTGCAATGGGACTTTGACCCTGCCAGCGGAAGCCTCCTGGTTTTGGGGCGAGACAGAACGCTGCGCGTCCACTCCCTGGGCTCCTTCACGGCGCCCGTTGCATGGAACCTGGACGGGGTTGATGCCTTCGCCATTAGCGACGACGGCGCGCGTCTCGCCACGGCGCGGAACAACGTGATCGAGGTGAGATGGCGCGATAGCGCCGCGATCTCCCGCATCCCATACGCACCTTCGCCCCCGATGCAGATCGCCTTTGTTGACAATGCCCGCAAGCTGTTAGTGAAGGGGGGACGCGGCGCCCGCCTGTTCCAGATCTATCAGGCGCGGGAAATCGTGTCAGTAGACCGCCAGACATCGGCCTGGAGCCCAGATGGTCGGCTCGTCGCAACCCCCGAACAATCACTGGACAAGACCCAGAGCGCTCAGTTGTGGGAGGCTGAAGGCGGCGAAATCGTGGCCCGCATGCAGCATGATGGCAGCGTCTGCACCGTCTCTTTCGATAAAGAGGGACGCAGGCTGCTCACTGCAAGCCAGGATCGGACGGCTCGGATCTGGAGCGTGCCGGATGGCCGCGAACTGGCGCGAGTTACGCATGGGGCGCCGGTGACGGCGGCATGGTTTGCCCCCGATGCTGCCACGGCTGTGTCAATGGGTCGAGGCGAAGGCCGGAGGTGGCACGCTGACGAGGGAAAGAACATCGCAACCCTGAAGTATCGGCCCGAGCTGCAACCCTACTTCGGGCAGGTCGGCGGTTGCGACCGCAACCCAGGTACCGTTGCTGCGGCATTCGTCGAGAAGGACGTTACGCTTGCGGTCGCCACTGCAGGCGAGCAAGCGGAAGTTTGGAGTTTTCAAAGCGGCGCGCGGATCATGGTCGTCGATCACAAGATGGATGAAGATCCGCTCAGCAACCGAGACAACCTGCGGGTCGCCATGAGCGCCGATGGGAAGGTGCTGGTAACCATGAACATCAACAAGGATGGACCGGTCAGGCTCTGGGAAGTGCCCGGTGGCAAATTGATCCAGAAGTTGCACTCCCTTGATGATTCCATAATTTCGACGATAAAGCCGTCCCGGTGGCGCGAACCTGTAAGCCCGGATGGCCGCTACGTTGTGAAGGTCGGGGCTTACGACCGTCGGGCTCCCGTCATTCGGGAAGTGAACGGAGATCGGCCTTTCGTCGAGCTCGTGGGCCAGGAAGGAGTCAACGGCACTGCTTTCAGCCCTGATGGAAAGTATCTGGCTATTGCGGCCGCAGATGGGTCCGTGAGGCTGCTTTTATGGAAGCCCGAGGACCTGGCGATCGAAGCGTGCCGTAGGATCGTCCGCAACTTTACGAGCGAAGAGTGGGAAAACCACGTTGGTGTTGGCGAGTACCGCAAACCGTGTCCGGCACTCCCGGAGTAATTGCGGCTGCGGCCCCATTGTTTGAATGTTACGCGCGCGCACACACGGGGCATGCTTCTCGACAGCGCAGCATAAGGAGTTGATCGATGAGAAACTCTGCGGGCTTCCTTTATACAAATGACAAGGCAATCGCTGTCTCTTTCGACATTTCTTCTTATCAACCGGTCTTGACACCCGTACACTCGCTCGACATCTTCGGCACAAAATACGCTTTGAGTTGACGAAACGCGCCAACCCAGCACC
>JBFJTQ010000339.1:0-4494 GCA_041625275.1 Binatia bacterium
CCTCAGCGTGATTTATCCCAACAAAGAAAAGGCGCGGGAAGGAATCGCGACTTCGCTCGACAGTTTTTATTTTTCTCATTATCCAAAGCTCTACGAGGCGAAGCGGGAGACGATCAAAAAGGCCATCGCGGAGGTCACGCGAATCTATAAAACAAATATTTTTCCGGAAATGAAAGTCGATTGGCGCACGCACCCGGATAATATCGGCCACACGTTATATCCCGGCTGCTTTCGCTGCCACGAAGGCAATCACGTGGGCCAAGATGGAAAGGTGATCCGAAAAGATTGTCAACTTTGCCATACGATCATCGGTCACGAATCGAAGGTGCCCAAACCCACCGATGTCGCTGTGGCTGAGAAGTTCCAGCATCCGTGGCCGCTGTTGGGAAAGCATGAGACACTGAGCTGTAATCAGTGTCACGCGAGGGGGAGGGGCATGGTGCAAGAGTGCACCACCTGTCATGTGCGACCAAACGGTGCTCCCATGGCGACTCTTTCGTGCTCGACGTGTCATCTTAAGGAGCAGCATTTAAAGCCGATCGCTCCCTGCGCCTCGTGCCATCCTAAACGCGCCGAGCTGCATCTGAAACCGACCCACGCCGCCTCGGAGTGCGTGACCTGCCACGTGCCACATAAGTGGAAAGCGTCGGCAAGACAGGTCTGCTACGGCTGCCACACGGACAAGGCAGAGCATAATCCTCGCGGGAGTTGTCAGGATTGCCATCCATTCCGTCAGGCGGCCACCGCGTCCGAGGACAAAGGCAAATCCCAGGCGCCGGCGAAAGCGAAGGAGTCAAAGCCACTGCCGACGAAGACGGACGCGGCAAAAAAGAAGAAGTAAAATTGTGAAGCCCAAGGAGACGCGTGGGCTCGCCTGCAAGTTGCGCGAACCCACGCGTCTTGTTTTCTTTGGGGAATAGCGTCCCTATCGTTTTCATCTCGGGCCTGCGATGTGAAGGGCCCGCGCCGTCTTGAGGCAGGAGAGGCGGCCTGCCGTACAAGCCACGTTCAAGGCTGCCTCGTGACGGCGTCCTTCCCAATCTTTCGCGCCGCAAGCGAGGCATGCCTGCCGTCGCCGTGTTCTCTTGCGCCGTGACGAGTTTGCAGGCAGGTTAATCTAAGTTTGGGGGGTAAGAAAACGTTGGGTAGAAGCGCTGCGGTAAAGGCCGCTCCGGTGGTCCGCGCAAAATGAGTTTTTTGACCCATTGGCGTTTCTCTGGTAGCCTCGCTTCACCTTGCTTGCGAGGTGATAGGCTTTGAATCGTTTTTTGTCAAAAACGAAACTTTCTCTTTCCTTTAAACTGATTCTTGGCTTCCTGGTTGTCGCCATTCCGTCGGTCGCAGTCATGGGCGGGATCAGTTTCTACGCGTTGCGAGACCTTGCCAACGTGAACCACCAGCTGCAGGAAATCAGTCGCTCTCTAGAAGCCGTGCGTGCGTTAGAGGCCGCATTCGGCAGAGCCGTGATGCCGTTGAGCGAGTTAGTTACATTCGGAGGGACCGACGAAGCCCAATCGCTTGCTGGCTTACTCGATCAAGTTGAGGGTCGGTTGCAAACTTGTGCCGACGCAGCGTGCCACGGGACTGCGCGCCGGCCAAGCGAAATGGCGCACAGCTTGGTTCCTTACCTTCAGCGTATTCGGGAGCGCGCGACTATTCTCATGCGGGGGGGGAAGCTTGGCACGGGAACGGATAAAGCCCAGCTTCTGCGAGAGATTAATAATCTGAGTCAGCAGGCCCACCGACAGTTGGAGAACATGTCTCTGACTCTGCTTCTCAAGGTCGAGTCGCTGCAGCGGAAGTCCCAGGAAGTCAATGAAGGGATGAGACGACTGATGATTGCAAGTATGCTCTCGATTGTCGCCATCGCAATTCTTACAGCCTGGTTCATATCGCGCCGTTTGCTCAGACCTGTGCGGGAGCTTTTAGCCGGCACGGGGCATGTCAAGGAGGGTAATCTAGCCTATCGGGTTCCCATCTTGGAAAGCGATGAATTCGGCGAGCTGGCGCAATCCTTCAATGCCATGGCGGAAGAAATCCACGCGCACCGGGAGCACTTGGAGCAATCGGTCCAAGCCAAGACCATAGAGCTCAAGGAAGCGCAGGCTTCCCTCGTGCAATCAGAAAAGCTCGCTTCCATAGGCCTGCTGGCTGCGGGTGTGGCTCACGAATTAAATAATCCGCTCACCAGCATCTTGATGAACGTAAACTTGCTGATGGAGGACGTCGAGGATCAACCGCGGCTCTGTGACGAGCTCAAGCGCATCAGCGACGACACGGTTCGCTGCAAACGGATCATTGACGACCTGAGGGATTTTTCTCGGCGCCATGAATTGGACATCGACTCTTGTGACCTCAACGGCATCGTGAAAATTGCCCTCGGCCTGATTGACCGCGAGCTGAAAATTCACAGCATCGCGCTCATTGAGAATTTTGATCCCCATCTGCCACTGATCCCGTGCGACGCGGGACGTGTGCAGCAGGTGCTCATGAATGTTTTCATGAACGCCGTTCAGGCCATGCCGGAAGGCGGCACCCTGAGGGTTGGAACACGGCTTCGGGAGGGATTGGCAGAAGTTTCGGTGCAAGATACCGGGCGCGGCATTGCCGATGAAATTAAAGACAAGATCTTCGACCCATTTTTTACAACCAAGCCGGCAGGTACAGGATTAGGGCTCTCGATTGTGTACAGGATTATGGATGAACACGGCGGAAACGTTAGAATAGAAAATGCGCCAGGAGGGAGTATCGGCCCCGGGCTAGCGAACGGCTCCGGCACGATTGTGCGCCTCCTGTTGCCGATAGAGGGAACGAATCGCGCATCGCCCGCTGCTGGACCAGATCCGACATCGAGCGGGCGATGACTCACGCCGGAGGGCATGGTTCATGGAAGTGAAAGACAAAAAGCCACTGGGTAAAATTATCGTTGTCGATGATGAAGAGCGCATCTGCGAAGCGGTCAAGACGGCATTGGAGCGGATTGGTTACAGTGTAGAGACATGTCTCAACCCGATCAACGCTTTGGAGAAAATCCACCAAAATGTCTTCGATATGGTGATCTGCGACATCAAGATGCCTGAAATGGATGGGATCACTCTGCTCGACCGCATCAAGGAATACGATCCGACGATCCTGGTGCTGATGATCACTGGGTATGCCTCCATTGAATCAGCGGTGGAGTCCATGAAAAAAGGGGCGCAGGAATACATCCCCAAACCCTTTTCCCCGAGTCATATTCGCTTTCTTGTGGAACGCGCCTTTGAGAGAAGACGCCTGGTGGATGAAAATCTCTATCTCAAGAGCGAACTCAAGCAACTCAATGGGAGGCAAGTGGTGGTCGGCAAAAGCGAGGCCATGCAGCAGGTCTTTGAGCTGGCCGGAAAACTCGCAGAGACCGACTCTTCCGTGCTGATCACGGGAGAGAGCGGCACCGGCAAGGAAGTTGTGGCCCGTCTGATTCATTTTCACAGCTTGCGCGCCAATGCCCCTTTCGTCACCGTCAACTGCTCGGCGATTCCCGAGAATCTCTTGGAAAGCGAATTGTTCGGGCATAAGAAAGGCGCCTTTACCGGCGCGCTTTATGCCAAGCGGGGAAGTTTCGAGCTGGCCAACGGAGGGACTTTTTTTCTCGATGAGATCGGCGACATGAAGCTGGAGATGCAAGCCAAAATCCTGAGGGTCTTGGAAGAGAAAATGGTCAAGAAGCTGGGATCCGAAGAAGAGAATTTCGTCGATGTGCGGGTCGTTGCAGCAACCAACAAGGATCTGAGCGCGGAGATCCGTGAGGGGCGGTTTCGCGAGGATTTGTTTTACCGGCTCAACATAGTTCAGATCGCCATCCCTCCCTTGCGTGATCACAAGGTCGATATACCCATACTCGCGCGCCATTTTTTGAAAGTTTTTTCCTCGGAGATGAAGAAGGCCGTGGCCGACTTCTCGGAGGAAGCTCTCAGCTTGTTGATGAGTCACGATTGGCCGGGAAACGTAAGAGAGCTGAAAAATACGGTAGAGCGAGCCGTCATTTTCGCAAATCCGGGCGATTTGATTCGAACGAGTCATTTTCCGCCGCAGTTTCGCGCGGGCTCAGGGCAAAGGCCAACGTCCACGGCAAGGGAGTTCAAGACCTTGGAGCAGTTGGAATTGGATTATATAAAAGAGGTCTTGCATGCCTGCGCCGGCAACCGGATCAAAGCTGCGGAGATACTTGGTATTTCTCCCACGACGATCTGGCGCAAACAACAGGGAGAATCCTGAGTCAATTATCCGTGCTGAACCTGGCAGGTCGTTTGTGGCTGTCATGGCTTTGCAAATTGCAACACAATTTCAAGCTGAAACGCAAAGAAATCGTTATTTGTTCGTATATTGGAAGCCTACCATTGCAAATTGCAATAATTGAGACTTCTTCGCTTCCCGACCGAGATGCCCAACAGCGTAAAACTTTATATTAATTGAATACTTATACCAATATTCTCATCTGAAGTCGTTTTGGCACCC
>JBFJTQ010000340.1:0-4493 GCA_041625275.1 Binatia bacterium
GGACCGCGACGGCAACGACCGCGCGGGGATTCGCTTACCCTCGATTCAGGTTCCGCTTGGCACTCACACGGGCTGGAACCTCCAGGGACCTGGACTGGCGGAGGATGAACTGGCCGGCCTGCTCGGTTCTTATATCCCGTTTGCCAAGACAAAAACCGAGCGCCGCAGGAATCGCGATCCGCGCCTGTCGCTCGAAGAACGATACCAGGATGCGGCCGACTACGTGCGACAGGTGAGCCGGGCCGCGCGCGCATTGGCCGACGAGAGATTCTTGCTTGCCGAAGATGCGGCGAGAATCATCCAGGAGGCGAGGAAAACGTCGCTTTTTCCGAAACGGAGGCGTTAACAGCCATGCTTTAGGCTCTAGTAGACCGGAGTCCGACGGCTCAGCTTGCTAAGAGCGTTGGATCTGTTTCTTCCGCGCCTCATGCGCGATGGATCTGTGCTGAGATAACGGCGACGAAATTGCCGAGGCGGGAGTTCAATTGCGTGTCACTTTAGGGCGAGAGTCGATGCTTCTGATGCTGACGTGGGCTGCCGGGAGCATCGACGCAATCAGTTACCTCGGGCTCGAGCGCGTCTTCACCGCGATGATGACCGGGAACACGGTCTTACTGGGGTTGGCTCTGGCGCAGGGAGAAGCGCTAGCGGCGCTCCGCTCCATCCTCGCCCTGATAGGCTTTAGTATCGGCGTGTTTGCCGGCGCGGTGATTGTCGAGCGCGACTCCAGCCCGCCGGAATGGCCGGTGGTGGTGACCGGAGCGCTTGCCGTTGAAACCATGATCCTCGGGATTTTCGCGGCAACGTCCTGCTTTGTCGGCGCTCGCCCCGGGGCCGGCGTGTTGTATTTTCTCATCATCCTCTCGGCCTTCGCCATGGGTATTCAGTCGGCCGCCGTACGCCGGCTTGGCGTTCCCGGAATCGCGACAACGTTCATCACCGGAACTTTGACTAGTCTAATGATCGACCTCCTCGGCTGGCTCCGTTCGATGGCCGCGCCGCTGCCCATGGCCAAACCCGCTGAAGGTGTTGCCATCAGGGGAGCGCGGTCGATTCCTTGGGAACAACGCGTCGGCCTCCTTGCGAGCGTCATCGGTTTGTATTGCTTTGGCGCCCTGGTCGGTGGTCTGTTTCAAGCGCACTCGCCGGCGCTCGTTTCCTTGCTGCCGTTGGTTGCGGTGGGGCTAGTCGCGGTCAATGCCTTCATGCGTCAGCGCCACCGGAGGCCCATTGCCCGCTAATGTGACGAGTTCCGTAACGCCGTTTCTCGGACAGCAATCCGCTGTCTTGGCGCTGCTCCAGCGGCCTTTGTGTTGTTTTCGTATCGCTCTTTCAGTTCCGCCCAAACCGCTGAAGCGATCCGAGCCATCGTGGGCAAGTCACACCATGCCCTCTGCTGCAGTCCCCCCCTTAATGAATCGCCCAAACCGGCCTTATTCTTCTTGGTATTGATCCTTCAACCGCGCAACCACGGCGGGATCCGCCAGGGTCGTCGTGTCGCCAAGAGCTCGGCCGTCGGCGATGTCGCGCAGCAGGCGGCGCATGATCTTGCCGCTGCGCGTCTTGGGTAACTCTGCGGCAAAGAGAATCTCATCCGGTCTGGCAATGGGTCCGATTTTTTTCGCCACGTGAGCTTTGAGCTCGTCCACCAGGACCGCATCGCTTTCGAATCCAGACCTGAGCGACACAAAGGCGCAAATCGCCTGCCCTTTGATCTCGTGCTCTTTGCCGATGACCGCAGCCTCGGCGACGCCGGCGTGATCCACGAGCGCGCTCTCCACCTCCATGGTGCTAATGCGATGGCCAGCAACGTTCATGACATCGTCCACCCGGCCGAGCAACCAGTAGTAGCCGTCTTTGTCTCTCTTGGCACCGTCGCCGGCGAAATATTTCCCCGGAAACCGGCTCCAGTAGGTTTGGACGAAACGATCGGGGTCGCCGTAGATTGTCCGCATCATCGCCGGCCATGGCTTGGTGAGAACCAGATACCCGCCGCCGCCCTTGGGAACCGACTTGCCGTTCTCGTCAACGACGTCCGCCTCGATCCCGGGGAATGGTTTGGTTGCCGAACCTGGCTTCAAGGTCGTCAAGCCTGGCAACGGGGTGATCAGCGGATGGCCGGTTTCCGTTTGCCACCAGGTGTCCATGACGGGACATCGTCCGCCGCCGATGTACTTGTGATACCAGACCCAGGCTTCCGGATTGATCGGTTCTCCGACAGTACCGAGGAGGCGGAGACTCTTGAGGTCATGTCTGCCGGGATACTCTGTGCCCCAGCGCATGAAGGTCCGAATCGCCGTCGGCGCCGTATGGAAAATCGTCACGCCGTACTTTTCCACGATGCGCCAGAAACGATCTCTGTCCGGCCAGTCCGGTGTTCCCTCGTACATCACCTGCGTGACCCCGTTTGCCATGGGGCCATAGACAATATGGGTGTGCCCCGTGACCCAGCCGATGTCTGCCGCGCACCAGAAAACATCGTCGTCCTTCATGTCGAAGATCCATTTGTTGGCGAGCGTGACGCCGACCAGATAGCCGCCGGTGGTATGGAGGATGCCCTTGGGCTTGCCGGTCGTGCCGCTCGTATAGAGAAGGAAAAGCGTGTCCTCGCTGTCCGTCTTCTCCGGCTCGCACCACTGCGCCGCGTCGGCCATGAGTTCGTCCCACCAGTGATCTCGCCCCCCTTTCATCTGGGCACCGGCCTCCGGTCCGACGCGCTTTACAACCACGACATTCTCGATGGAAGGGGTGTCCGCGAGCGCGTCGTCGGCGTTTTTCTTCAGCGGCACAATCGTGCCGCGGCGATAGCCGCCGTCGGCGGTCACGAGAATTTTCGCCCGGGCATCGTTGATGCGGTCACGCAACGACTCGGCGCTGAAGCCGCCGAAGACGACGCTGTGAGGCGCGCCGATGCGGTTACAGGCGTGCATCGCAATCACGAGTTCGGGCACCATGCCCATGTAAAGGCAGACGCGGTCGCCTTTCTTAACGCCCAGCTTTTTCAAGACATTGGCGAATTTGTTGACCTCGCGCCACACATCGCGATAGGTGAGTACCCGCTCATCTCCCGGCTCCCCTTCCCAAATGATCGCTGCCTTGTTCTTGCGCGCGCTTTGGACGTGGCGATCGAGACAATTGTAGGAGGCGTTGATCTTTCCGCCGATAAACCATTTCGCCCACGGAGTCTTCCATTCCAAGACTTTCTTCCATGGCTTGAACCAGTGGAGATCCTTAGCGGCCTTGGCCCAGAATGCCTGCGGGTTTCTCTGCGCTGAACTGAAAACGCTGGCGCTTTTTACGACGGCGCCCTTCTTGAATTCCTTCGGCGGGGGGAAACTTCTCTTCTCCTGCAAAAGAACCTCGATGGCCTTTTCTGCCATGATGCGTCCTCCTTTTAGTGAAACTATTGAAATTTAGACCAGAGCCGAAAAACGCTCGAATTTTATGTGAGGCACGGGGGCTTGGCAAGAGCCGGTTATGAATTCGAAGATAGGAACCTGCCACCCCGCCGTCAGAATCGTCACCTGACTGACGCTCGCACGCGTTGACACGACAGGCGCCGCAGCGCTTGGTTTCGTGGGAAACACGAAACGCATGTCATTGCGCAGATCCATACGGAAACTGCAGAGCGCCTTATTCACGCCACGCAGGTGAAGGCTCGACTGCTTTCGCCATCCCTCTTGGATCCTGATTTCGATGAATGTGACGCCACAAACTCAGCACAGCATATGAGTCGAACCGTCGCGTCCTTCAGCGCAGCCGCTGTCGCTTCGTGACGAGCCATAGACCTTTGCGGTCGCGTACTATGATGGCAGCGAGAGCGCCCCCTCTAAGCCGCCCTGACTCTCCAAATACCGGCCGTGGCGTCAAGCGTGTGTAGAAATTAGGAGTCGTCGGAGTTATTCCTTTTCCGGATTGTCGCCGGGTTGGTCGAGCACCTCCCCTTCTTCCTCCCCTTCCGCGCGCAGCCGTCGCAGTCGAAATACCACTTCCCCGTCGTCGGGGCAGGAGAAATGGGCCGCATCGGGGTCCTCCTCCCACGAAAAGCTGCCACCAGCTTGCAGCGCACTCCAAGCCGGCGAGAAGGCTAGAAACGCGTAGATACAGAGACCGCCGGGTGTGGCGGCGCCGAACTCCCACGCATCGCCCACCTTGTGGCCAAGAGGACAGTTCCGGCGAACCTTCACCACTTCGGCTCTCACTTTAAAGCCTGCCTCCATAAAACGTTTTCCTCCTTTGTGGGATTGCCTTCCCACTCCTGGCCAGTTGGAGAGATTCGTGCGGAGAACACAATCCAGGTTTTAGCGGCGTTCTATCGCTTTGAATTTATACGATCCTAATGGCAAGCGCCACCACCGCGTCAAGAAGATGCGAGCTCAAGTGGGTTCGAAAATATTTTTTCGGATGGCTGGGAATACCCAAAGGCGGGTTGGAGATAGGCCCATCTAATCCAAGCCAAAAATGCGATGAACGGGGGTAAGTTTGGGCTCACC
>JBFJTQ010000341.1:0-4485 GCA_041625275.1 Binatia bacterium
GAAGCCGCCGCCAAGGCCTCGCATCCGGTGGACAACGCGGATATGGATTACTGGTATCGTAAGCGGATGACTAAGGTCTACGTCAAGAGAGCTCTTTCCAAACTAGCTGGATTGGAAGTTCCGGGCCCTCGGTAGCATAGGTTGGCCCTCGTTTCGCATCCGGCCTTGCTCTTGTCCAGAGAGCCGCTGGGCGGGATAGCGATGAATTATGGAGCTAGGCATATGGTTTTCGGAAAACTGGCGCGATGCGAGCATCCCGCGACGTCATTATTTCGAGAGTCCGATACCCAGAGGAATCACTGGAAAAAGCTTCCAAGCTAAAATGCTACAGGGGGTGGTCCCGGGATGAAGGCATCGGCTAAAAAGGCGCGCGCAGCCAAGGTTGAGTCAACGTCCGAAGCTTTGTCGGGACCACCGGCGTACGAAGATCAAAAGAACCTGCGCGGCTTTCTCGAACAGCTCAAAGCTCAATTGCCGCGTGACTTTCATCGTGTCGAGCGGGCAATCGCCCCGGCGAGTTTCGAAGTCACGGCTCTGCTCCAGCATCTCGAAAACGAAAAGAGATTTCCGGTTTTGTTCTTTGAAAACCCGCTCGACATGCAGGGTAAGCCGTCGGCCTTTCCGCTCCTGAGCAATGTTTTCGCGACGCGCCAGCGCTGCGCGTTGGCGCTGGGGATGAAGCCGGAGGACGAAGGACTGCCTCTGAGCCTCGAGTACGCGCGTCGGGAAGATCAACTGCTTTCCCCCGTCAGCGTTGCGAAAAGCGCGGCGCCTGTCAAACAGGTCATCAAGCGCGGCGAGGAAGTGAATATTTGCGAACTGCCCGTGGTGCGCCATCATGCCATGGACCCGGCGCCTTACATCGACATGACGCCGGTGGTAAGGGATCCAGAGGGCGGATTTTACAACCTGGCTTTCCAGCGCACGATGGTGAAAGGACCGAGAAAGCTCGGCCTTCATATGTCGCCCAGACACAACTGGCAGATCCACCGCAAGCACGAGGAACAGAGCCGTCCCACGCCCGTCGCCATCGTCATTAGCCATCATCCCGCTTTTTACCTTGGCGCGCTCAATGTCTCGCCGTTTGGCGTCGACGACTATGCGCGCATCGGCGCCATCATGGGGGCGCCGTTACGCCTGACGCCTGCCGAGACTCTGGGAGACGATTTCCTGGTGCCGGCAGACGCCGAAATGGTGATCGAGGGGCATATTCTGCCCAATGTCAAAGAAATCGAAGGCCCGTTCGGTGAGTTTACCGGATACTACGGTCCACAACGGCTGCGCAACGTGATTGAAGTTTCCGCGATCACGCATCGCAGCGACGCCATTTTTCAGCATATTTTTACTGGACACCGGGACACCTGGGTGCTGGGCGGCATTCCTAAGGAGGGCAGCCTTTTTAATTTAATCCGCGGTATCGTGCCGACGACCAAGGCAGTGTACTTTCCCATTTCGGGCGGCTGCCGGTTCAACTGCTATATTTCCATTGACAAGAAAGTGGACGGCGAGACCAAACAGGCGGCCATGGCGGCGCTGGGCGGTTGCGATTTTGTCAAGCATGTCGTTGTGGTGGACGCGGACATTAATATTTACAACGAAGAGGAAGTCCTGTGGGCAGTGGCGACACGTGTGCAGGCGAACCAGGATGTTGACATCATCAAGAACGTCAAGGGCAACACGCTGGATCCGTCCCAGACGGACAACATCATGACTGCCAAGATGATCATCGATGCGACCAAGCCGGTGCAGCGGCCGTTTGAAGCGCGCGTGGAAGTGCCAAAAAGCGCCATGAAAAGCACGCGGCTCGAGGACTATATCCCGCGCGCGATGGTTGACCGGATGCCGAAAATCTAAGAGGTAAAGGAGAAGGGTCGTGACTAAAATTTTCTGGGTGACCTGTCCGAAATGCAATGGCGATTTTTATTGTCATTGGCACGAGCTGCGGCACAAAAAAATCCAACTCCTGTGCCCCTATTGCAGTCACCAGTTTCTGGACGAGGAAAGTCCGAAAATCGTCGAGTGAAGATTAGGCGTCACATGCAAATCTGAATTGCAATCGACAAATGATAGGGTAGAGGAGAATCACATCGTGAACGATCTGCGTAGTTTTATAGAAAAAGTCCGGCTCGAGTCTCCGGAAGAAGTCTTAACCGTCAGCAAAGAGGTCGACCCTCGCTTCGAGATCACAACTCTGGTCGCCAAGCTGGAACAGGAACGGCGCTTCCCCATACTGGTTTTTGAAAACGTCAAGGGCACAAAATTTCCCGTTGTGACCAACGTCCATGCCGGGCGTCGCCGCCTGGCGTCAGCCATCGGCAGCGAGCCGCGCAGCGCCGTGGCCACCTATTTGCGCCGCATCGAGCGTCCCATTCCTCCCAAGGAAGTGGCCGCCGGGCCCGTCAAGGAAGTGATTCTAAAGGGGGACCAGGTGGACCTGCGGGCGCTGCCGCAGATCGTCCATCATCAAGACGACGCCGGCCCGTATCTGACGGCTGGCATTACGCTGGCTCAGGACCCTGTGAGCGGACGGTTAAACTGCAGCTTCAATCGTCTCATGTTCATCGACAAGAATCACACCTCCATCCATCTCACACTGGCCAAGCATCTGTGGGAGTGCTACACGAATGCGGAGAAGATGAAGCAACCCCTCAAGCTTGCGGTGATCCTGGGGGCGCACCCCGCCTGGAGTCTGGGAGCGCTCAATATCGGTTCCATGGACGAGGAAGAGTTTTATCTGATGGGCGCGCTTGCGGGCGAGGCAATGGAGGTGGTCCCCGCGGAGACGATGGATCTCAAGGTTCCGGCGCACGCGGAGATTGTTCTCGAAGGAGAGATCCTGCCATTTGAAAGGGTGGACGAGGGGCCGTTCGGGGAGTTCACCGGCTATTCCCTTGGCAGCCGCAAGCGGGAGGTATTTCACGTCAAGGCCGTAACGCACCGCAAGGATGCCTGGCTGCATGACATCTCCGTGGGACATATCGACCATCTGCTGCTTTCCACGATTCCCATGGAAGCCAACCTCTATCGCTCCGTCCGTGCCATGGTTCCTTCGGTCAAGGGAGTTAGGATTCCGGCGCCGTTTACGGTTTACGTATCCATCGAGAAGAAAACAGAGGGGCAGGGAAAGAACGCGATACTGGCGATCTTGGGTTCCGATCTTTACATGAAACACGTGATCGTCGTCGATCACGATATCGATATCTTCAACGATCAGCGGGTACAGTGGGCCGTGGGCACGCGCTGCCAGGCGGACCGCGACGTCATGATTATTAGCCATGTTGGCGGCTCGGATCTCGATCCCTCGAACTTGAAGGACGGGGTCACGGCGAAGATGGGCATTGACGCCACGGCGAAGCCTCGCTTGGACACGTTTACACCGAGGCACAGAGTCCCTAAAGACGTTCTTGACCGCCTGGACTTGAAAGACTTCGTGCCTGCGTCCTGGCTGACACAAAAGGCGGGCAAGCGTTAAAAATGGAAAAATCGCTGGACCTCAAGACTCTGTTTCACCCCCGTTCGGTGGCCCTGATCGGCGTGTCAAACGAACAAACCAAGCTTAGCGGCAGGCCGTTTCGTTTTTTTCGCGAATTCGGCTATGCGGGAAGTGTCTATCCCGTTAATCCCAAATACGATGATGTCGGCGGGGTGCGCTGCTACGCGAGCGTCTCCGAAATCCCTGGCGATGTGGATTTGGCGGTCATCACCCTCCCCGCCGCGGCCGTTCCCGGAACACTCGCTGAGTGTGGGGCCAAAGGGGTCAAGGCCGCGTCCATCATCAGCTCCGGCTTTGCCGAAGTGGGCGGAGAAGGAATCCGCCTGCAAGAGGAGTTGAAGCGGGTTGCATACGAGCATGGTATCGCCCTCTGCGGCCCCAATTGTTCTGGATTCGTGTACTTTCCCGAGAAGGTGACCGCTTCGTTTACCGTCGGTCTAGACGCCGGATTTCCAAAGCCGGGCCCGGCCGCCTTCATCAGCCAAAGCGGAGCTCTCAGTTCGTATATCCTGGGCGCCGCTCCGGAGCGGGCGCTGGGATTCCGCTATTGGATCACCACCGGCAACGAATGCGTTCTGAGTTTTACGGATTATCTGCAATATGTTTTAGAGGACCCGGAGGTACGTCTGGTTTTAGGGTACTTGGAAGACGCTCGCGACGGTCAGGCATTCCAGGCGGCTGCGCGCCGAGCGTTGATGCTCGACAAGCCGTTGATCATCATGAAAGTTGGCCGTTCCGAGGCAGGCGCCAAAGCGAGCGTTTCGCACACAGGATCGCTGGTCGGGGCGGATGACGTTTATCAGGCGGTTTTTTCTCAAAACGGAGTGATGCGCGCGGACAGTCTGGACGAGCTCTTCGACCTTGCCGTACTCTCTCAGGCCTCCAGGAGACCTCGGGGGAAGCGGGTGCAAATAATCACGAATTCGGGGGCCGCAGGGATCCTTCTGGCGGATGTGGGCAGCGAATGGGGCCTGGAGTTCACCGATCTTTCC
>JBFJTQ010000342.1:0-4484 GCA_041625275.1 Binatia bacterium
CCCTCACCGGCGGACGCGAGCGAGGCGCAGGGCACAAATCCGGTGACCGGTGAGGTTGAAAAACGCCCGCCGGACCCCGGTGCGCCTTTTTCGGCCTATGTGTTCAAGACGCTCATCGATCCTTTTGCCGGTAAACTTTCCCTGATGCGCGTGTGTTCGGGGCGGGCTACCGCCGATACGAGCTGTTACAACCCCAACAAACAGAGCAGGGAAAAAATCGGCCACATGTTTCGGTTGGAGGGCAAGAAACAGGAGGCGGTCAAAGAAGCGTCGGCGGGAGACATCATCGCGGCGGCAAAACTAAAAGACGTGGCGACTGGAGACACGCTGTGCGACGAGAAGGCGCCCATCCAGTACGAAGGGATCGTACGCTTCTCGCCGGTCATTTCTTTCGCCCTCGAGCCCAAGAGTAAAGCCGACGAAGACAAGGTGCCGCAGGGGCTGCAAAGATTGATGGAAGAAGATCCGACCATCGAACTCCATCGCGATGAGGAAACAAGGGAGTTCATTCTCTCCGGCATGGGGCAGCAGCACATCGAAATGATTGTTGAAAAGCTCAAGCGGAAGTACGGCGCGGAGGTCGTGCTCAAGGCTCCCAAGGTTCCGTACAAGGAAACCATTCGGGCAACGGCCAGCGCCCAGGGGAAATACAAAAAACAGTCCGGCGGTCGGGGACAGTACGGTGATACGTGGCTCAAGATCGAGCCACTGCCTCAGGGCAAGGGCTTCGAGTTCGTGGACCAGATAGTCGGCGGCGCAATCCCCCGCAATTACATTCCCGCAGTGGAAAAAGGCGTGAGGGAGGCGATGGCCGAAGGGGTTGTGGCGGGATACCCAATGGTCGACGTGCGGGTGACCCTCTACGATGGTTCGTATCACGAAGTGGACTCATCCGATATGGCGTTCAAGATCGCCGGTTCCATGGGCTTCAAGAATGCTGTGGAGAAGGCGAAGCCGGTCATTCTCGAACCGATCATGGCGATGGATGTGACGGTGCCGGACGAATGCATGGGCGATGTCATCGGAGATTTGAACAGCAGGCGGGGAAAGGTCCTCGGCATGGATACCAAAGGGCATTCAAGCGTCATCAAGTCGCAAGTGCCGATGGCTGAGGTGCTGAAATACGCCCCGGATTTGCGGGCGCTCACGAGCGGCAGGGGTGAGTTTCAGGTAGAGTTTGCCCGTTATGAAGAGGTGCCGCCCCATCTGGCGGAAAAGGTGATCAAGGAGGCTAAAGCCCGACAGGCCGGGGAACAGCATAACAGTCATTAGGCTCTCGGCGAGCAACCTTAAGGGATAGCCGCGATTCGAGCGCGGCATGCTCGGAAATGCCTGGCGCAACGCAGTCCCTAGGGTGATAGCAAGCTTTCCCGTGTTGTTCTGATGCGATTTTCGCAGGTTGGGCGGAAGAATGGCTAACCGCCTGCGGGAAGAATTCAACGGCTGAGGAGTGCTTATGCAGCAATCGTTTGATCAGTTCAATGCCGCCTTGCTGTACTGTAACAAGTGCGGCAGGGCGATGCCGGTGAGAGAGCGTTTGCTTTTGGTGCTTCCCGACGGCGACTTGTATGACTACACGTGCCAGGGATGCAACAGCTCGATCGGTTCGAAGACGGAGAAGGCAAGCCTAGGGGAACGATTTGCCAAAACAACCTTGAGAGGTTGATTCGCTATGGCCGTGATTGACGCGGATGCCCATGTGCTCGAGACCGAGCGGACGTGGGATTACTTGTTGGAGTCGGAGTCTGCCTTCAGGCCGAGGATTGTCGCGACGCCCGACGATCCCGATTCGGGTGGAGAGTGCTGGCTCATCGACGGTCGCTATCACGGCAAGGCGCGAAATGTCGGCAAGGACGCAGCGCGTGAGTCGCGAGAAATGGCGGATATCAAAAGCCGCATCAAGCACATGGACGAACTTGAAGTCGACGTTCAGGTTCTGTATCCGACGGTGTTCCTGCGGCCGTTTACCCGAAAACCGGAGGTGGAGCTGGCGCTGACCCGAAGTTACAATCGCTGGCTCGTGGACATCTGGCGGCAAGCCCCCGAGAGGCTTCGATGGGTGGCCGTCTTACCGTTTCTCTCGATGCAGGAGGCCCTTGAAGAGGCAAGGTTTGCGAAGGAGAACGGCGCTTGCGGGATTTTTGTGCGCGGATTGGAAGCGGAGAAAAGGCTGAGCGATCCCTATTTCTTCCCGATATACGAAGAGGCGGCGCGGTTGGATATGCCTATCTGCGTTCATTCCGCCGTTGCCAGCTTTGCCATCCATGATTTTTTTGCTAATGAGCCGGGTTTTAACAAGTTCAAATTGGCCGTGGTGGGGACCTTCCATTCCTTAGTCTACGATAGAATCCCCGACAAGTTCCCCGGCACGCGGTTCGCCTTTATCGAAGTCAGCGCGCAGTGGATCCCTTACGCGATTCACGACCTCGCGAAGCGTTTCCGGAGGCGCGGGGAAAAGTTGACCCAGGATGTTTTGGGGCAAAACCGCATCTACGTTGCCTGTCAAACCGACGACGATCTTCCTTACGTGCTCAAGTACGCCAACGAGAACAATATTGTCATCGGTACCGACTATGGCCATGCCGACACGTCCTCCGAAATAGAAGCCTTGCGTAAGCTGAAAGAGGGTGGGGAAGTGGGGCCCCAGATCGTCAACAAGATCCTGGGCGACAACCCGAAAACCCTCTACAGTCTGTAGGCGAAAAGCGGCAATCCCTGCCCGCAGAGGAGGGGCGGGTGACATGGTGATCGATTTTCAGGCCCACATCTTTCCTGAAGCGTACATTGACGAAGTGCGCCGGTTGAATGGCGCGGTGATCTTGGAAGAGCCTGACGCGCAGAGCGGGATGATGTACTTCTACGACAAAGCGCTCAAGTGCCGAATCAACACCGCCACATTTCAGGGCCGCGATATCGACCGGCGCATCGAGCATATGGACCGGTTCGGCATTGTTATGCATGTCCTGACCATACCTCCGCCGGGAGCGGACCGGTTTGAGGGTGAGGGGGCGATTCGTTTGGCGCAGGCCGCCAACGATGCGGTGGCGGCGATTTGCCGCAGCCACCCCGATCGATTCGTCGGATTTTTCACTTTGCCGACATATTCCGTAAGGGCTGCATTGGACGAATTGAAGCGCTCGGTTCATGAACTCGGCCTGCGGGGCTTTGGCTGTTACTCGAACCTGAACGGTGAACCGGTGGACCGCGAGGAGCTTTTTCCCATCTATGAATTGCTAGCCAGGTATCGGTTGCCGGTTTATATCCATCCGACGGCGCCCTTGGCAACGGCGGCAACCGGCTTGGACATCATGCCGGTTCTCATATACGGGTGGGCTTTCGATAGCACCGTGGCCATGACGCGGTTAGTCTACGGGCGTGTGCTGGAGAGATTTCCTGAAATCGATTTTGTCGTGGCAGACGTCGGCGGGGTTCTCGCGTTCTTCGCGCAGCGGGCCATCAATATCTATTCGGGTCGCACGGAGGAGATTCGGCAAAAGTACGGTCTGAAAGAAAATCCGCTGGATACGTTCAAGCGCTTCTACGTGGATACCGCGGATCATCCCGCCTCGACGTTAAAATGCGTCAAAGAGTTCTTCGGCCCAGACCGGCTGGTGCTCGGCACCAATTATCCTTACGGTCCGGACGAGGGATGCAGGCTAGTCAGCAATAGCCTGCGGGCCATCGACGGACTCGAACTGAGCGCAGACGACAAAGAGAGAATTCTAGGCGGCAATGCCGCGAGGATTCTCCGCATAGGACAATCATGAAATTCACGAAAGCGGCAAGACCTTTGGTGATGGGGCGGAACGGAGTGGTTTCGTCCGGCCATTACCTGGCATCGCTGGCCGGCATTAGGGTGCTCCAGGAGGGCGGCAACGCTGTCGATGCGGCGCTGGCCGCCGCATTCGTCATGACCGTGGTGCGTCCCGAGACGTGCGGCCCCGGGGGAGACCTGTTCGCGCTGGTGGCGATGAAACAAACCGGAAAGATCGAGGCGCTGAATGCCAGCGGTCCGGCGCCCGTTAAGGCGAGCATGGATTTCTTCCGGGAAGAACACCTTGACGCGATTCCTGTGTCAGGTCCTCTCAGCATTGCAGTTCCCGGCGCGGTGGACGGATGGCTTGAGCTGCATCGGAAGTACGGCACCAAGGATTTGGCAAGGTTGACCGCCGATGCGGTTCAATTGGCGCGGGATGGGTTTCCCGTGCACCAGGAACTGCTCGACCGCATCGAGGAATTCGGCGGAGAATCTCCCTGGATCGACCGGGTCTATCGCCAGCCGCTAAAGGGTTTGCGCGCCGGAAGAATTCTCCGCCAAGAGGGCCTGGGAGCCGTTCTCGAGCGTATTGCCGCAAAGGGGAGGAGCGGCTTTTACGACGGCGAGACCGCGCGCAAGATCTGTCAGACGGTTCAGGTGGAAGGAGGAGTCCTTGCACTGGAGGATTTGCAGCAACCCGTCGCGCAGTGGCTGGAACCGCTGAGCA
>JBFJTQ010000343.1:0-4469 GCA_041625275.1 Binatia bacterium
AAAGCCAATCCCCTCCTCAAATAAATCCGCCGTCAACTCAGAGGCCGGTATCGAAAAGTGATGCCACAGCCCCGGTACATCCACAAACTTGAAATCCACAATCTCGACCTTCTGCTTCTTCACTAACTCCAATACATCTTTGGCTGCCATGGTACTCTATGCTCCTCTCTCAAACTATTAAATCATTAATCTTCGACGACGCCAGATCTGTTATCATATTCTCGCCGCAACGGCCACCGTCAACATGAACGCGATCATGCGTAACCGCGCTCGTTGTGTTGGCTCAAATCCAAACCCATACGCTCCTCCTCTTCCGGGATTCTGAGTCCCATAGTCGCTTTCAGAAAGCCGAGAATGACAGCCGTCAGCCCTGCAGCAAAAACAATCGTTGCCACGACACCGACAAACTGAACCCAAAGCTGGTCCGGATTGCCAAAAAAGAGCCCGTCGTTACCAGCCGCATTTATCGCTTTCGAAGCGAAGAGGCCCGTGGCCAGAGCGCCCCATGTGCCGCCGATACCATGAACTCCGACGACGTCGAGCGAATCGTCATAGCCGAATCTGGCCTTCATGTTACAGGCCGCATAGCAGAGCGCTCCCCCAACGGCGCCGATGATAATGGCGGCCATCGGACCCACAAAACCCGCTGCCGGCGTAATTGAGACCAGGCCGGCTACCGCGCCGGTGGCGGCTCCGAGGGCAGTGGGTTTTCCTCTCGTCGCCCATTCGACGAAGACCCAGCTTAATGTGGCCGCCGCCGCCGCTGTGTTGGTTGTCATGAAGGCGACTGCGGCGAGTCCATCCGCGGCCAGGGCGCTTCCCGCATTGAAGCCAAACCAGCCCACCCATAATAGAGATGCGCCAATCACGCTGAAGGGTAAGTTGTGTGGGGCCATCGCTTCGTAACCGTAGCCGATTCTCCTGCCAAACATCGCGGCCGCCACAAGGGCAGATGCGCCGGAACTGATGTGCACAACCGTGCCTCCTGCAAAGTCCAGAGCGCCCATTGCACCTAGCCATCCTTTGCCCCACACCCAATGTGCCAGCGGATCGTAAACGAAAGTCGACCACAGAAGCACGAAGACGATAAAGGTACTGAATTTCGCTCTTTCTGCAAACGTGCCCGTGATAAGAGCGGGCGTAATGATGGCGAACATCATTTGGAAGAGCATGAAGGCGAGATGAGGAGCCGTGGCAACATAGTCTGGGTTTGGACTGACGCCAACCCCAACTAGCCCGAACCATTCGGTGCCGCCGATCAGTCCGCCCATATCAGGCCCGAACGCCAAGCTGTAACCGAATAGAACCCACTGAATGCTGACGAGAGCCACAATCATGAAGCTCTGCATGATCGTGCCCAAGACATTCTTTCCCCGCACCAGCCCGCCGTAAAAGAGAAACAACCCTGGGATCGTCATCATCAGCACCAGCGCAGACGAAGTGAGCAACCAGGCTGTGTCTCCTTTATCTAGCTGAGGCGCCGGGGTAGTAACACCCGCAGGCGCTTCTGGGGGCTGGGGAAGATCTTGGGCCAATGCATACCCTGAGATCCAGACCAATAGCGTAACGGTTAAGGCCAACACCAGCCTTTTTCTATCTCGCATCATCACTGGCTCATCCTCCATGTCCACAGATTAAAAAGCAGGCTGTTAGAGATACACACCCCGGAGGCTACAGGCGGTTGAGCAACAGACATGCCATTAGCCAGAGGAGGCCAATTGCTCTATGAATTAATAACTTAGCTTTTGGAAGGGGGTTAGTGACACGGGGCGGTTGCCCGCATTTCATGCACCTGCATAAAAACTATGCATAAAGCTTCGCATGTTCTTAAGGCGCCGCAATCGACGAGCGCGGCCTCAAAGAAACGGCCGTGAATCTTGCTCCTTTGGCTCGTGATTTGTGTCCTGCCTAGCTTCGCTCATGCGGAGATTTCAGGGGGCAACGCGAAGCGAATGTTCTCTTCGACATTTCCGAGGTGAGCAATCTCGGCTCCGTTTCGCTCAAAGAATTCCGCGGCCTCCTGCACGAAGCGCTCGGGAACCGAAGCGCCTGATGTGATACCCACCCGCCGCACACCTTCCAGCCAGCCAGGGTCGATCGCATGATGATCGTCGACAAGATATGCCTGCGTTCCTTGCGCCCGAGCCACATTACAAAGCTGGTTCGAGTTTTCGCTATTGCGTGAGCCAATGACAAGCACCAAATCCACTTCTTTTGCCAGCTGTTTGACGGCATCCTGGCGATTTTGCGTTGCGTAGCAGATATCGTCTTTGGATGGCGTAATCAGGAGAGGAAATTTTTCCCGCAAGACGGCGAGGATCTCTCGGGTATCGTCCACGCTCAGTGTAGTTTGCGTAAGGGCGACTACCTTATCCGGGTTCGGCACGCTAACGTTGCGGGCTTCAGTAACATCGCTGACAACGCGAATTTGAGCCGGCGCTTCGCCTCTGGTGCCGACGATTTCGTCGTGTTTTTCGTGACCCACCAGGATGATGCAATACCCCTGAGCGGCGAATTTTCGGACTTCGCGATGCACTTTGTCCACCAGTGGGCATGTCGCGTCAATAATGACGGAGAGCTTTTTTTCTCTCGCCTCTTGCCACACGGCCGGTGAAACCCCATGAGCGCTGAATACGATTTTCCCGCCAGTTGGCACTTCAGCCAAGGATTGCACGAAGCGTACTCCGCGCTTTGTGAAATCCTGAACGACGTGACGGTTGTGAACGATCTCGTGGAATACAAAAAGGGGACTACCGTGGCGCCGAAGCGCCTGTTCCACGGTTTGAACCGCCATCTCAACTCCGGCACAAAATCCGCGTGGCCTTGCCAGTATGACCTTTTCGACCCTCATGATTCTAGTTTAACTCTGGAGGAATCAGAGAACGCTGTCAACCCGCCCTGAGGCGCATGGCTCACGGCGTATGGCCCGCAGCGGCAGCAATTTCGCTTAAGCATTTAGGCGCCGAAGGATAGGCCCATTGCCCGCGATGCCAGAGGATCGCTCCTAAACAACTGTCCGCAGTGAAAGGGCGGGGAGACCTTTGTGATCGCGCCTTTTAGTGTAGTGTATTTGAAGTTCGTTGAAAAAATGCAAATGATGGTTGCGACTCGAATCGAATTCAATTCCCCCTTTTTCAAAGGGGGAATTTCCTCTCTGGCATCTTAACCCCTCTTTGGCAAACAGGGGAAGGGGAGATTTTCAGACGAAATGACGAGGCATTTATAAAGCGAACTTTGGTTCCAGGACACTAGTTTCTTGTCAGCATTGACGATCCAACATTGCTAGAATCTCGGCCGCAGCGAGTTCCGAGCCGTTGAGCTGTGCCGCGGGCCAATTCGGCTCTTTGGCCAGGAGTCGGAGCAGATGTTCTCGCAGCTCGCCGGAGAGCAGATCTTCTTGGGGTATAAATTCCACCGTCGTCAGTTGTTTCAGGGCCGATTCCAATAGCGGATACTCGGGAAATTCGCCACGGTCCGTATAAAGAATGGGTACCTGATGAGCAATAACATCGGCGACGATGCCGTATCCCGGCTTCGTCACGACGACATCAGCGGCTCGGACCAAATCTTCGTAATGTCGTTGCGCATCCGGCAAGATCACGAAGTTGCGTTGGACCTCTTTGCGTGGGCCGGTGGCGACGAAGAAGAACTCCCGGAGCTGGGCCACTCTTTCGAAAGGGAATCGATCGAGGCCCAGTCCGCCAAAGCTCAAAAGAACTATCGTTGCGCCTAGAGGCAATGAGAATTTCGCCCTTGCCTGTTCCCTGGTGCAAGAGGAGATTCGAGCAATCCACGGAATCGGTCTCTGCTGAAGGAATACATCCAAGTTTCCGCAATAGGGCAGCGTCAGGGCGAGTGTGGCTTTTTTGTAGAAGCGCTCCATCTCCTCGACGAGAGGCAGGAAGCCTGGCTGACCCCTCAGACATGTCCGATAAATCCAATTCCACGTGAAGTTCGTCACCGCGATTGACGGGATGCGGGCATGATCTGCGATCTCAAAGCATAGTGCCGGAATGTCTCCCACGATCAGCTCGACGCGGTGTTTCCTGATGAACTCGATTTCCTGCGCGACGAGCTGCGGGATTTTGTCGCGCAGTGCTCGACACGCTGCGAAAGTTGCGCTAAGGTCCATCGCCAAACTGTCGCGCTGCACCATCCCCGCGTCGATGGCTTGACATGTGTACGAGGTGTAGGAGGGAAATAGCCATTCGGGAGCAGTCGTTCGCAGATGAATTTCTGCGCCGGGCCGGGCCGCGCGAAGACTTCGGATCACCTGGCTAGCGCGAACCGCATGACCGTACCCATGCCCGGTTATATAGAATAGAATTGAACTCAACTTAGATTTGGATGTATGTAATCAAAGATACGAAACTAGTGTAGTGTACCTGAAGTTCGTTGAAAAAATGCAGATGATGGTTGCGACTCGAACCGAATTCAAATCCCCCTTTTCCCCCTTTTTCAAAGGGGGA
>JBFJTQ010000344.1:0-4463 GCA_041625275.1 Binatia bacterium
GATACGTTGCTGGTGGCGATCTCTACCTGCGGCGTAACCTGTGCCATTTTCGGCCGGTTCGTCAATAACCGGGGCGCGGATATCATGTGGCGCGCAGCCCTGGCTCTCGTCTCGCTGGTGGTCATGCTCCACCCGGACGACAAATTGGCGATGGTGACCGCAGCCTTCGTACTGCCCGCGATGATCTACGGCGTGTGGCGTCACCGGCGGATCGCGCCGCCGAAGGGCGAGTTCCAGTTTCAGCCCGCCAGTTAAATCCGGAGCCAAATACTCCGGCCCCGAACGATCAAAGAGCCGTGCTTTCAGGGATCGTTCGGGGTCGAGGGTCCGACGTTCTGTGCTCCCGCGCAAGGTGGCTCGCTTCTTTATAAAGCAGGGCCTATCGCCAGATTCGAAGCGCTATCAGCTCGATGGCAGTTTTTGAGAGGGCGGCGCATCACGCTCGCTGGCGCAGACCCCGAGCTGCCGGCCCGACAAGCGATACAGGACTGTGGATTTAAGTCCCGCGCCCCCAAAGGCCGCAATAGCGCCGCAGCACGAACTGCAGGTTGTTCTTGTATCCGGGCCAGTTTTCGTATTTCGGGAGCGTCAGCTCCTTCTCCGCCGGCTCCCAGCATTTCCCCTCGCGCGCTGCGAGTTTGACGGTCTCGGAGGCGTCCTGTAAGAACGTGAGCTGGTCCTGGACATCCTGCTTGTTGCCCAAGCGGTCGCCCGGCCCAGGGTGACCCGGAATCAGGCGTTCCCAATCCATCTGCAGCACCTTCTTGATCGATTCCTCCGCCTCAAGGGGATAGAAGTCGATCATGCCGCGCCCCGGCACCGCCCCGACCGGGATGAAGTCGACCGCGAAAAGGATCTTCTCCTTAGGCAGCCGCATGACGATGGTGCTGTCGGAGTGGTTGAGTCCGAGGTAGGTCAGCTCGAGCGTGGTGCCGCCGAGTTTGATGGTTCTTTTTCTCTCTAGCGTCTCGTCGGGCAGCGGTGTAGCCGGGTCCTTGAGGCGAGCAAGGCGTTCCTTGGCCCTCTTGTGGGCGATGATTTTCGCGCCTGCATCCTTGAACGGCTGACCGCCGGCGATGTGGTCGTAGTGATGATGGCTGTAGATCAGATACTTGATCGGTTTATCAGTGACCTTCTTGATCTCGTCGATATAGGTGGTTGCCGCCTCCGGCCGCCCGTAGCCGATGGGATCTGTGGCGATGACGCCGTCTGTGGTGACGATGAACATCGCCTGGTGGTTTCGATAGCGGAAGATGTAGACGTTGTCAGTGCCTTCGACCTTCGTCGTCGCGAACACGGGGCGTTCCGCTGCCGGTGTTGCGGGCGGATTTTGCGACCAGGCCGGTACGGCCGCTGTCGTCAGGTAAAATCCAAGAACGGCGAACAGTATGCGCTGCATGTGACCCTCCAAAACTTGCCTGTAAGAGTTGATTTTTTGGACCCGACATCGCGGCCTGAAGCCAGCGCCGTGAGCCAGGCGGGACCCGACTATCGCTCGATGGCGAGTCCGACAAGAGGAAGCCGTACGTGGATGGCTGTTTCGCGGGATGGAGTATCCGATATGGCAAAATAAATGTCAACGGGGGTCTCCATGGACTGGATTCGGGCATGGAAACATCGGAAATTGGCTCCATGGGTTTGGAAATCAACGGCCCGCCCCCGGGTCTGTGTCACTCGAAGCTTCTGTTGTCCGCCCTGGGCGTTTTTGTTAGCCTAAAAAAGCTTGTCGTCGAATCCCGCGCAGATTCATTCATGACTTTCGACCCACGAGGCCATCGTGTCCATTCGAATGGCCCAGCGCGTTCTGTACGAGGCGATGAAGGTGGCGCCTCCGGGGCACAGTTTTGAAGAAGCCGATGCGGCAATGGAAAAGGCCTTGGAGGCCTTGGACCAGAAGCGCTACCAGGACGCGATTCTTGGCGCGCAGAAGACACGGGAGTTGATCGGCAGATAGGCATCTTCGGTTGCTCTTGGAACCGGTCATTTGCCGTTCGAAGAGCGTCACGGTCCGAAAGAGTTTTCCGGCGGGATGGTGAGCGTGTCGCACACAAGGGAGAGTAGAATGTTTCGTCGTGTAGATCTGCCGGCGGGGATTCCGGGAAGACTGTTTCTCCACAGCATGCCGGGACGCTATGAAACGATCGAGAGCGTGTGGAGTCAGGTGAGAAATGATGCCATCAGCACGATTGTATGTTTGGCTGAAGCGGATGAAATTCGCGAGAAATCTTTAGCGTACGCAATTGCGCTGCAAACCGGCACGGTTCCCTGCGCCGTGCTCCCTTTCGAGATACCGGATCGCGGTGCGCCCGAGGACCGGGATGCTTTCTGGGCGCTGGCGGGCGACGTAGCACAGCGTTTGCAGGCCGGAGAAACCGTGCTGATTCATTGCGCTGGCGGCGTGGGCCGCACGGCGACCCTTGCGGTCTGTGTGCTGCTCGCGCTGGGTGAAACGACGAGCGAGGCGCGAAGCGTGGTCTCGCGGGCAGGTTCGACCGTCGAAACAGCGCCGCAGAGCAGCCTGATCTCCTGGTTCGCTGCGCAGGTGAGCATCAAAGGGGGATAGCGAAAGCCCTCAGAAGAAGAGACCTCTTGCACTCGCTGCGTCGCCGCCGCATCTTGCCCATACTAAGCTGCGGAACGCGGTTTCACGCGTTCGTAGCGTTTTTCCCACTCTCTTCACTCACGGCGTGGCGCGGACCAAGGGCCGGTCGAGGAGACGATCCATCCACGCTTTGACATAAGGCAGATTGTCGTCAATCACCGCTTTGTACCGTTCTCGTCGAACAAAGAAAGGAATGTAGGTGATATCCGCCAGGGAGTAATCACCTACGAGGTAATTCCTCCCCTGCATTCTTGCATTCACAGTTTCGAGATATTGCTTAAGCTCCTGGCGAGACTTTTCCACTTCATCATCGTGGGCTATATTCCCGGCCGCCCGCTGCAGCCGCGTATTGCAGTAGTCGATCCATATCCTTACGTGTGAGCGCGCGAGCGGATCCTTAGGCAGGAGAGGGACGTCCGGATACTTCTCGTCGAGGTACTCGTTGATGATTGCGGATTCATAGACGACCGCATCGCCATCGACCAGAACCGGAACCTTGCCGTATGGATTGAGCTCAAGAAGCTCTTTGGGCTTGTTTTTGAGATCGACTTCGACAAGCTCGTAGGGGATCCTTTTTTCCGCCAGGACAAGCCTTGTCCTGTGGGCGTAAGGTCAGGGACCGTAAGAAAACAGTTTCATACACATCTCCTCCGGGTTAGTTGTGCGCTTCTAACACCTTCCGAGCGCTGTCGCAACTCCAAAAAAACACGAACTGAGGCGCCGACTCGAAAGTCTGAGGATCTTTTGTCGTATACGTCGCTCCTCCTCCCCTAAACAAGATCGGTTCATGTTCTTTGGGTCGCGTTTACTGACAGGGCAACACATTCCGGTAAGAAAATGGCATCATCCCGAGCAACGCCTCCGATGATGACGGTTACGAGGGCGGCAACGCGGTATCATGGTCCGGGCGCTTAGACAAGTCTATCACAGGTGGCCAGCGGCACCGACGCTGTGAGGCTGACTATTTGCTGGCTTGGTGGCACAGTTCGAGAAGAACGAAGGCTTATCTACCTCTTCCCTGCGGGCGTCTATAAAAGTAGGAGGATCTGGAGTCGGCCGTTGCCTCGCTGGCCCGTTTCAGCATCCGTGCCATTCTTTTTCCCGTGACGTCCTCGACATAGTCGGACAGTAAATGGTCCCGCGTGCTCTTGATCTTTTGCCGGATCCGATTCTTCCGAACGACGTCTCGTCCGGCCATTAGCAACTCCTCGGTGAGTATGGAAACAGTTCCCTGCCGCCCGCGCGCTGAGAGTTGAAGGGAGAACCTCCCTTCGTGAGTCTGGTCGATTACGCTGTACTCAAGCTCTTTGTCTACACTGCGAATGATACCCCTCAGTAGCTCTGCGGTCTGTTTAACGAATTCACGATCAGTCATGAAACCTCCCTTGTCTAGGCCCAATGCGGCCCAAATGATCCCGAATGTCCTTGCGGCCTGAGAAACTTGAAGCAAGAACAACTCCGCCCCGGCGCGCCGAATAGACAGCCGACGCTGCAAGCGTGCAAGTCAACCGCTACTGCCAACGCGTGAGCCAGCTTCGTTGGTGCGAGCAAAGCGGGGCCACCCGACCGGTTGCCCCGAGTGATTAGCGACTTGGCAAAAAGACTACCAGCGATTACTTCCGCGGTCGCGGCCTCCGCGACCACCACCGCTATCGCGCTGCCCCATCGGCTTCGCTTCGTTAACGGTGAGAGTCCGGCCGTCGAGCTCGGTGCCGTTCAGCGATTGGATGGCTTGTTGAGCCTCGCCGCCCGAACTCATCTCCACGAAGCCAAAGCCGCGTGACTGCCCTGTAAACTTGTCGGAGATCACCCTGGCCGATTCGACGGTCCCGTGAGCGGAAAAGATCTCCTGCAGCCGCCC
>JBFJTQ010000345.1:0-4456 GCA_041625275.1 Binatia bacterium
CGTGGTCATCGCCACCCATGCCTCAGGCACCGGATTCCATGCCGATGGCAGCGCAGTGGCCAAGGTGGTCTCAGAACGATCACCCATGACGATGGTGGTCAGACCGCACCCGGGCCCCCCGGCGTGGCTCCCCGCCATGAACAATAGAGAAGTCGAGTTCGGCATTATCGTCGGCAGCGATGCGGCCACGGCCTATAGAGGGACTGGCGCTCATCGCAAGGCTAATCCCAATGTCAGGCTTCTAGCAATTGGCGCTCCCATGCACCTGGCCTTCTGGGCGCCTGCCGATTCCCCGATCAAGACAACGGCCGATCTGAGAGGCAAGCGGGTTCCTAGTGGATGGGCGGGACTCCCCATCATCCACTACACCGCCGGCGCTAATTTGGCGAACGGAAGCCTCACCTGGGACGATGTGTCGAAAGTGCCGGTCGCCGAGTTGGGCGAGAATCTCCGTGCGTTTATGGAGGGCCGAACCGACGTTCTCTGGCATTCAGTGGGCGCCCCCGCCGTGCAGGAAGCCAATGCCCGGACCCGTGGTGGGGTGCGAGCGGTCGCCATAACAACTTCACCCGAGGGCCTCAAGCGCATGGCTGATTTCAATCCCGGCACTTACATGATGTCCTTGAAGAAAGGAACGGCCGTGGGAATTATGGACGATGTGCCGGTTCAGACCGAGGATATATGCGTCGTTGCTTCCGCGCAGTTACCGGAGGAGGTCGTCCACGCTGTCTTAAGAGTGCTCTGGGACAATAACGATGAGCTGACGAAAGTCACTCCCCGAATGCGATCCTGGATCCGTGATCGGATGGCTTCCAAGGAAGCCTCTATCCCTTATCATGCCGGAGCGATCAAGTTCTTCCGCGAAAAGGGTATTTGGTCCAAAGAATTAGAAGCGCACCAACGACAACTGGAAAAGCACTAAAAAGCTTTTTCGAATGGCCGAAGAAAGAACCGTCTTCCGGCGCTTAACCGGCAGGTCCGGAGCGGTGCAGCGTTTTCTGTTGTGCGCGCTGCCGGCAAGCGGCGCACTTTACCTGCTCGATATCCACCTCATCATCGGCCTGGTCGTTCTGCGCCAGCAGTATCTGGCGTTTCTCCTGAGCCTTTCATTGGGTGCCGTTTTTCTTTCGATCCCCGCCGATCATCGTTCAACCACCAACAGGCTCCCATGGTATGATTGCATTTGTTCCGTGCTCGGTCTGACCGTTGGTTTCTACCTCGTTGTCTTCTACCCCGAACTGATCTACACGTTGGGTGAGCTTCGAATCGAGCGAATCATCCTGGGCATAGTCGCGATTCTACTGGTCGTTGAAGCCGCACGCCGGGTTCTCGGGTGGGTCATGGTGGTTTTGGTGGTTTTGTTCTTGCTCTATGCTCGCTATGCAGATTTATTCCCCGGTTTCTTGGAGTCTAAGCCAAGCTCGTGGGAGCGTATTTTCCCGACGCTCTATATTTCTACTGATGCCCTTTTGGGAACGCCCTTGGATGCGATCGGCACGGTCGTTCTGGCGTTTGTTCTGTTCGGACAGGGCCTGCTGGCCACCGGCGGAGCCACCTTTCTGACCCAGTTCTGCATGCGCGCGTTCGGCCGCATCCGGGGCGGACCAGCCAAGATGTCAGTGGTCGCTTCGAGCCTGTTTGGCACCATCTCGGGAAGCGCCGTCGCCAATGTCGCCGTCGACGGGCCAATTACAATTCCGATGATGAAGGGGGTCGGTTACAAGCCCCATGTCGCCGGGGCCATTGAAGCCGTGGCGTCAAATGGAGGCCAGCTCATGCCGCCCATCATGGGAGCGGCTGCTTTCGTCATGGCCGAGTTTCTCGGGCGCCCCTATTCGGAGATTGCTTTGGCCGCCCTCGTCCCGGCGTTACTTTATTATACGATTCTTTTTATTCAGATCGACCTGGAAGCGGCCAAACTCGGCCTCAAGGGCTTGCCGCCGGAGAAACTGCCGCCGCTCAAGCCCATCTTGTCTCTGGCTTACGTCTACATAGTTCCGTTACTCGTCGTCATTTACGGCCTTTTTGTCCGGAATCTCGACCCGAGCAAGTGCGGTTTGCTCGGGTTACTCGCCATCGTCGTTCTTGCCGCCGCTCGGCCCCAGGGCCGGGCGGCGCTCCGTCGTTTTCACGTTATCCTGGAAGATACGGGACGCGTTCTCCTGGAGGTGTTAGTGACCGCCGGCGCCGCGGGCATTATCGTCGGCCTCATTATGATGAGCGGCCTTGGTTTTCTTCTCTCCTTGGAGATGACACGAATGGTCGGCGGACAGCTTTTTCCCCTCCTGCTAATGGTCGCCGTCGCCTGCATCGTTCTCGGCATGGGAATGGGAACCGTCGCCGTCTATGTTCTGGTTGCAACGCTGCTGGGGCCGGCCGTAACCCAACTGGGGATTTTACCCATTGCGGCTCATCTTTTTCTTTTTTATTTCGCCATGCTGTCCCTTCTAACACCTCCGATTTGCGTCGCTGCGTTCGCCGGCGCCGCCATAGCCGGCGCTTCCCCGATGAGAACCGGCTTCGAGGCAATGCGTCTGGGCGCGGTGGCTTATATCGTACCCTTCATTTTCGTCTACTCTCCGTCCCTCCTGATGATCGGTACGGTAACCGAAGTCATGCTCGCCGTGGTGACGGCGGTGGCGGGTACCGCCCTCTTGGCGGTTGCCCTGTCGGGTTTTCTTTTTCGTCCGATTCGCTGGGTCTGGCGCGGTTTTTTGGTAGTCGCCGGCATCGCCCTGATTGTGCCTCCCGTAGGGCCCATTCATTTCAGTGAGGCGCTTAACATCGCCGGCGGAACCACGGGGTTGATTTTTGTCGCGACAGAATGGATGGCGCGCCGCGGCGCGGTTAACTCTTCGAGCTTCTCTCCTTCGCGCGAAAAAACGTGATTCAATCCAAATTCCGCAGTAGGAATTTACTTGAGGAGCCTGGGGCGATCCTTTCGCAGCGAAGCCAATGGGTTTGTGCCCTTAAGCGGACCGCTATGGCCGGTGCGTGGAGTCGCGCTGTTCAAGCGCAGGCGATGATTTGCCGACTTGAAACTACACCTGTGAAACTGCGCGCTTGGGTGTCTTCGCTACTCCAGGCTCGCCCCCGGCTCTGGCCATGCCTGATCTGCAACTGCGGAATCCAGGTTCAACGGGGCGCCACGAGAATTTCATCCCGCGGCCAGTGATCGATGAGTTCGGCGCCGTTCTCCGTTACCACCACGGAGTCCTCAATGCGCACACCATAGCCGGGCTCCCCCTCCCGCCCCTCGATGGCGATCGTCATCCCCTTTTCGAAAACCTGAGGGTGTTCAAGCGACCACTGCCGATTGATGATCGGATAACCATAGTGATACATGCCGATGCCGTGGCCGATCTCCATGGTCAGCAGCTCGGCTTCCTCCTTGTATCCCCATTTACCCGCCGGCGGGAAATGCTTCGCTGCGTCAGCGGTTGTCGCCCCAGGTTTGATGGCGTCGATAATCGCATTCATGCGATCGATGAGTTCCTTGTACCAGTCTTTGACTTTGCGGTCAGGCTCCTTCCCCACGGAGAAAGTTCGGTAATAGCAGGTATGATAACCCATATAGCCGACGCCGCAGTACGCCGTGTAGGCGAGATCCCCGTGCTGAACAATGCGGCCGGAGTGGTCGATGCCACGGTCGTAACTGTTGGGTCCGGTCCGGATGTGGCCGCGGGGCACGGTGTCGGCTCCCGCCTCATATGCGGCAAGCATCGCCTGCTGCGCGACCCAGACATCGCTCACGCCGGGCTTGAGGAGTTCCCAAGTCTTGTGCCAGGCATTATCGGTAATCGCGTATGCCATCTTGAGGCAATTGATTTCGTCCACGGTTTTTATCTTGGTTGCTTCCAGCATCAAAGGCCAGCCTTTGACAACGTTCAGGCCTTTGGCGACGAGCGCCTGGGTCGCTGTTCCGTCGAAGCCGACGACGGCGAGTTTCTCCCCCAGGAGATTACGCTCCGCCAACTCTCGGTAAATTCCTTCGGCGAACAGCTTCGCTTCCTCTTCGGTGGCCTCCGGCCCGCATCCCTCGTTCACCCAGTTGCGCGCCAGCCGCCAGTGCTTGATCCAGGGGGCTTCTGAAGGGTAGTTGTGATACCAGCCGGCGTGCTGGTAAACGACCGCGTCGTGTTCAGCGAAAAAGAGCACGTACCAGAGCTGGGCAATGAACTCCGCGCCGCGCAACCCGATCAAGTAACGGGTGTTCTCAGGTCGAGCCGCAAGGATCGCGGCCACCCCGTGTTTCTTGAGCACCTGTCGCGCCTTTTCGGCTCGCTCGGATCTCAAGCGCTCGACATTGATGCGCTCCTGCCAGTCCGCTATGGCTGTACCGAAGGTAAGCTTTGGTGCCATCCGTACCATGGTCGTCCTCCCTCATTCGGAACAAAAATCAGCCAGTATCTATTCCAAACAAGGCCCGCACTGCAAGCAAAAAACACCTGGTCAC
>JBFJTQ010000346.1:0-4455 GCA_041625275.1 Binatia bacterium
CCTTTTCTAGTGACCCAAGCGGTGCTGCCGATCATGATGAAACAAAGGAGCGGTTCCATCATTAATCTCTCCTCGACCATCGGCCGTGGCGCATACCCGAATTTCATTGCCTACGCGACTTCGAAATGGGGCCTGGAGGGGTTCACGCAGACGCTGGCCGCGGAAGCAAGGGCCTACAACATCAGGGCAAACACCGTGGAACCCGGCGTGGTTGCGACCAAGCTCACGGGCTACTCAGGCAGCAAGCCGGAATCGGTCACGGATGTTTTTGTGTTTCTGGCTTCGGACGAATCCAAAGGAGTCACGAGCAAGATGTTAAGCGCATCCGGGTGGAAATCGCAGGTAAAATAAGAAAGAGCTGAGGATCGAGGATCGATGAAAGACGGTCGCAAATGGGTGGCGCGCGATCTTCAATCTTCGATCCTCGATTCTCATCTTTATTGCCTGACTCGTCTAGTCCTCTAGGTGTGTCTTGAAAAACGCCAATGTCTTGGCCCACGCCTCTTTTGCCGCCTCGGCATTATACCGCTGCGGGTTGGTGTCGTTGTTGAACGCGTGAGGAGCCCCTGGATAGATTTTGTACTCGAACGACTTGCCGTGCTTTTTCATCGCTTCTTCGAGGGCAGGGATTCCCGCGTTAATCCGCTCATCGTTTTCGCCATAATGCCCCAGCACGGGAGCGGTAATCTCCTTAACATCGTCCAGGTTCCTCGGGCTACGTCCGTAATAGACCACGGCAGCCGCTAGGTCTTTGTTACGGGTCGCAATCAGCAGCGCATTTCCTCCACCCCAGCAAAACCCCGTGACGCCGATCCTGTCTGGGCGCACAAAATTTTGCCCCTTGAGATGGTTGATCGCGCCCGTCAGATCCTTCGTGACCTCTTCTTCGCTCACCTTCCGGATTCCCTCGATAGCCGCTTCGTCATTAGAGAAAGAAGCAGTACCGCCCTGTCGCGAGAGCATGTCCGGTGCCAAAGCAACATAGCCAGCTTTCGCTAATCGCCGAGCGACATCTCGAATATGATCGTTTAAGCCGCGGTTCTCATGAATGACGATAACAGCCGGGTGAGGCCCCTGTTCTTTGGGTTGCGTCAGATAACCGCCGATCGATTTGCCGTCGGTCGACCGAAACTTCACTTCGGAAGATGCCAAAGCCGGATCCTTCGGGTCCACTTGTGCGGCGTAAGTTAATGTCGAATCAAACGCGTCAACAACATGTGTCGCCGCCGCCAGCCCCCCCGTCAGGATTGCTCCTTTCTGAATAAAAACGCGGCGGCTCATTGCGCCACCACTCTGTTCCATTGCCAGTTTTTCCAATTTTTCCGTCATGATCACCTCCTATGGTTAATAGTAAGCCGACAATCTAACTAACCTTCTAACAGTCAAAGCAACCGTCCGTGGACAAGCTCTTGGCCAGTTGTATTTCCGCCACCATACCCATCGACCTATGCCTCTGCTTCCCTTTCAGCGTGATTATCCTCACGTTGTCTTCGCCACGCGACAAATATATTTTTTTGTCGCGTGGCGAGATGCTCAGCAGAAACAAAGATACTTTTGTGATTTCAACCATTCATCCGTTCAGCTCTCCACTGAACCCGGGCCAGAATTTATGCCCGGTGGAAGAGTAAACAGACGGTTTTTCAGGAAATTTCCGAGGCTGGCTATTTGAGCATATCGATTTTGGCTAAAGTCACCCTTTCTCCTACGCCGGGGGCCGTGGTCATGTACGGTCTTGATGCTCTTCCCTTTGAGAATCTTATCTAAATCGATCCCAAAAAACTTGTCAACCGACGATTGAACGATCGGCTCGCCTATCAGTGGCCGTGTCACAGCAGCTACAAACTCGACAATGGCCTGATGGGGAACGCAAACGGAATCTTCTTCAATTCCGCGGCGCAACAACTCCGAGGCGATCCTTTGCTTGGCCGGAAAACGAGGATCAAAACGGTAAACCAAGATATTAGTATCACCCAGAGCCGCCACGCCTGTAGAGATCCTCCCGCGTCCATCCCCGTCCTTCTTGTTTCCCTTGAAGCAAAGCGGGAGTCATCGCGCTGTCGCCTCGTCGCCTGGTCGAACAGCCGAAGCCGCGACCGGAGATCTTTTTTTTCAGCCCGGAGCCTTTGTCTCACAGAGAAAATGAGACGGGGCACTGTTGCGAGATGCAACCACTGTCAAATGGAAAACAGATTTTTTTTGCAGCCTGCTCTAACCCTGCAGATGCTTCTTGAAGAACTCTAAAGTCTTGGCCCAGGCTTCCTTTGCCGCCTCTTCTCGATAGTTCTGTTGGCTCGTATCGTTGTTAAATCCATGTGGTGCGCCAGGGTAAATGTTGTACTCGAAAGACTTGCCGTATTTTTTCATCGCCTCCTCGAGTTTCGGCACGGCCGAGGTAATCCGCTCGTCGGCTTCACCATAATGACCCAGCACCGGAGCCGTAATGTTTTTCACTTCTTCTAGGTTCCGCGGATTTGCGCCGTAGTAAATCACAGACGCCGCGAGATCCTTGGTCCGAGTTGCAAACAGCAGCGCTCTGGCTCCGCCCCAACAGAAACCTATGACGCCAATCCTGTTGGCGCGAACATAATTTTGCGCTTTAAGATAGTTTACGGCACCGGAAAGATCCTTGGTGAAGATGTCGTCCCCAAGCTTAAAAAGGCCTTGGGTAGCCGCTTCAGGGGTAGAAAAAGATTCGGTGCCCCCCGATCGCGAAAGCAGATCCGGAGCTAGGGCAACATAGCCGGCCTTGGCCAATCGCCGACACACATCTCGTGTGTGATCGTTCTGTCCCCGCCATTCATGAATGACAACGACGCCAGGGTGCTTTTCTTGTCCCTTGGGTCGGCTCAGGTAGCCTGAAATCGAAGCGCCATCGGTAGCCGTGAATTTGGTTTCGGAAGAGTTCAGCGCCGAATCATTCGGATCTACGATAGCGGCATTGGCCAGCGGTGTCCCCAGCAAATCATGATGCCCACCTGCTAGCGCTAGACTTCCTGTCAGCAACATGCCCTTGTGAATAAAATCCCGGCGTGTGAACTCGACTTTTTGTAAACTTTCAATGAGTCTTTCGAGTCTGTCTGCCATGATTTTCTTCCGTGGCGGGTGTCTTTATTGAATCGTTAAAGCTTGGTCAACGCAACTTGTTCGCCATAGCCAGGAGTGTCTGCCAGATGATAATCCGCAGAGGTAAAAGTATGCTGTTAGGTACGGCAATTATCGAGGTAAACTCTGCTGTTCAACGTGGTGTTGTCAGTTGCCGCAACCCGCAACGCACTTGGCGTCTTTGTCAAACTCCATGGTCTTACCGCTCAGCGGTATATGGACCGGCACCTTGGTGTGTTTTATAAACTCCGCGGTCAGGCTTTTGGGATTAACCTTGCCGTCCTTGGTGGCTTCCTCGTTGGCGTGTGAGGCAATGACCGCTCTTGGCTTTACCAAGTCATTGATCACGAAGGAGGCTTCCTCAGGCCCAGTAGTAAAAATGCCGCCGATGTTTATCACGGCCAAGCTGGCTTTGAAAAATTGGCGGATGACAGAATCCTGATCGGCGATTATGCCGGTATCGCCGGATAGATACGTGACTAAGCCATTGCTGAACTTGAGCACGTAGCCTCCCGGCGGACCAACATAGGCAGTGAGGCCGTTTCCCTCCAGTTCCTTAGCCAGGTTCCCTCCAAGAAATTCCGGATCGATGCCGTTGCTGTGAGCGGCCGGAACACTATAGATGGATACGCCGCCCAGCTTGCGCATAGCGCCGAAACGCACGAGCAAGACTTGATCGGCGGTGCCCCCGGCGGCGACCACTTTTTTAGAGAGCCAACTGGCCATCTCGCCGCCGACGAAGAACTTGGCCTTCTTGCCGACGACGATGTTCACGGTGTTGGAGTTGGGCGTGACTTTCATCGATGGCTTTGGCGCCGCGCAGGTGCCTTCGTTGGCTTTGGCGGGAGCCTCGCGGCCTATGTGATCGGGATGTACGTGGCTTAGTAGAACGCCGTCAATCTTGCCGAGGCGGGGGTCTTCAGGGCCGCGCACCGTGCGTCCAGCGTCGTAGAGTATCCTAGTCCCGTCCGGATCTTCCAATACGAGCGCGCGATCATTGCGGCAAAATTCGCCGTCGTGACTGCCCAACGGCGTGATCTTAACATTTTGCGACCAGGCAGGCACGACGCTAACAATCATTGCCGCCCCGAGTGCTAACGAGAGAAACCTGGTTCTAAAACCCATACTGAGCACCTCCAACAAAGATATTTGTCGAGCACTTTGAAATCACGGATTAGTGGCGCGTACCGTAACAACTGGCACGCGTCAATTTAACCGTTCGCCATGATCCTTCAGATTCTATTGCGCGTAGCAAGATACAGAATTTTTTCTCTTACGAATTATAGATTTAGCAGTTCTACAAGTTTCTGCTGATCGAATCCCACAACCGCTTCGCCGTCGATTAACGTGACC
>JBFJTQ010000347.1:0-4441 GCA_041625275.1 Binatia bacterium
CGTCCATCCGGCCCAGGTCCCCCGTCCAAATGTAACGGCCGCGACGGTTTGGATTGTTCCTTAGGAATTTCTTCCATGGCCTTGCGATTCGATGATAAGCGAACGCCAATTCACCGACGATTTCCGCCCCTTGCTCATTTCCTTCCTCATCGAGAATCGTCATCGGAAACGGGCCGAAGTTTTGGCCCACGGCCCCCGAAACGCCCTTCAGATTATAGGTAAAGGCGGGATGAATGTGGCTTCCGCCATATCGTTGGCGGATTTCGATCCCGAAGCGGCGTTTAAAAGCGCTCGCCACAGAATCCGCCAAAGGCGCGCTGCCGGAAATGCACAGCCGAAGGGAAGAAAAATCAGCTGGATAATCACCCGGGAGGGAAGCCAGCAATTCGAAGACAAACGGCACGGCGTAGAGGACGGTGACTCTTTCCCGGCCAATGGCATCGGCCGCCTGAAACCGCTTGAATTTTTCCTCGACGACGATTTTGCACCCCGCCGCCAGCGGCATCATGATGTGGCTGTTGATGCTCGAGCCGCTGTTGAACGGCCGTGCCGAGAGCAAGACGTCTTGAGGGCTTATATCCAGTGATTTTGCCCTGAATTGCGCCCGCCGCACCAAAAGTTCCTGAGAGCGATAATAGATCGTCGGCGTCCCTGTTGTGCCCGAGCTTGACACACCGATGACGCATTCGTCGCGAAATGTTTTCCTTCTGCGAAATCTCGATCCGTTTTGCGGCAGATCAAGGCCTGTCTCGGGATTCCAGCGCAGTCGGTGTTTCACCGTGGGGCACTCTGTTGCGGCCTGCTCCAAGAACCTCTCGCTGCCCACGGCAAACACAGGCTTCCGCTCAACGACCAAACGGGGGATTCGGCCTGACGGCAAAACAGGCAAGACGATGAGACCGAGAGCGGCCGCGGCGTAAAAACAAACGTAGAATTCAGGCGAGGGCGGGGCGCCGATGACGATTGGATCACCCTCAGCGGCTCCCAATGACTCGAGATGCTCTGCCGCGCTGGAGGCCGCACGATAGAGTTGGCGATAGGTAAGCTGGCGTTGCTCGCCGCAAACCGCGGTGATCTCGCCGAAGGTCTTTGCCCGAGACTTTAACATTTGGTAGATCATCCCTGTGCCGCGGTTCGTAACTATGGAAAATTAGCGCACAGAATACGTGTAACGGCGCAAAATTCAAGCAGGAGGGCGCTAACCGAAATTGACTCTTTCAGCGAAGAAATCCGGCAAACTAGGCAAGACTTCCACTGGGTATAAGGTTCCTTGGAATAATCCCTCAGCTTGAAATCAGAAAGCGCGACGGTGGAGATGAGGGGATACAATGTTCCGCCGCATCGGGTTTAGGCCAAGCACCGCGAAGTGGAACGGGCAGGCGGGACGTACGCACTGCGGGAGTCGAGTGAAGCTTACAGCGCTAATTTTGCCCATTGAAATGAGGTGCTAAGGTCAGAAGACACGACGCCGCGGCAGAAATCTCGCAAGACTGCTGAGACTTAGCCTGGTCCGACCCGCGACTCCCGCGACTAAAGGCTAGGACAAACACTGCCTTCACGCAGTACCGCCCCCCGCAAAAACTTTTTCGCATCGCTGCGGGACTAATTCGCCACAGCCTGCAGCGTGGGGGTTCGCCCCGATTTCCCAGAACGCTTGACTCTCGCACTGGCGGCAAGATTCAACGTCTTTCACTCGCCGACGCCACAGCCGGAAGACCGCTTCGGCAAGCAATTTGCGAATAGGGATTATAGCTCCTAGCCAGAGGCGTGCTCTTCGCAAATTTGAAAGTTCATGACCATACGGGTTGCTGTTTCGAGGAAGAGTTCTCGCATAGTTGGGAAGATCGGCGTTAGTGGCGAAACTGTGCTCTGGTGAGTTTTTGCAACGGAGGTGAGAAATGCGTGTTGTCCGATTGTGGGGTGTCATCATTATCGCCACCGTCTGGTGTTTGTTGTTGTTCACTCGCCTTCTGGCCGATAATAGCGTGTTTCATGTAGATAGGGAGTTTTATCCGTACTACCCGTCGCTGATCAAGTGGAATAAATCGAACGCGCCTTTTACGGAGCCCACCGTTTGCGCTGGCTGTCACCCCCGACAGTACCAGGAATGGACCGGATCGGTGCACGCCTTGGCCTTTCAGGACCCCGTTTACCAGGGCGAGCTCAACAAGGCGGTCAAGGCTGTCGGACACGACGTGACCCGCCAGTGCGAAGGGTGTCATTCGCCGGTTGGAATGATCACTGGAGAGATCAAAGGCTCGGGGCTCAAAGGCTTGAGCCCCATGGCTCTTGCCGGCGTCTCCTGTGATATTTGCCATTCCATTAGTGGGGTTACACACTGGCAGACGCCGAGTCACGAGCCCGAGAACGGTTCGATGATCCTGACGCCAGGGGTAGAGACTAGCGGGGGAGTGAAGCTGATCAAACGGGGACCGAAGGCACCGTCCGCAGGCTGCGGCATGGGATTTCATGAATGTGTGGAATCGCCGCTTCATCTGCGCGCGGAGCTGTGCGCTTCTTGCCACCAAGTCTATCATTACGAAAGCCATTTTCCACTCGAGGCGACTTATCTCGAATGGAAACACGGCCCTTATGCCCAGAAAGGAGTATTGTGTCAGGACTGCCATATGGTCGAAATCGATGCTTTCATGCGTGCAGCGGACAAGTTTCAGAAGCCGGCGCGCGGGGAATACCATCATTATTTCAATGGCGCGAATTACCTGTTGTACTATCTGGCGCGCGGCGCCGCGGAGAAAGCAGGCAAGAAGGAGCTGGCAGAAAATCTCACGCACAAGTACGAAATGGCCGTGGCGCGACTCAAGGCAGCGGCCGAGCTGGAAATTTCTCCGGTTTATCGCGCTGGCAGATTGAGTGAAGTTCGCGTGCGCGTCAAAAATAGGCGCGCGGGTCACAATCTGCCGACATCGCTTACCAACGTGCGCCAGATGTGGCTCGAGGTTACGGCCAAGGACGACGAAGGTAACATCGTTACGAGTAGCGGCTCCCTCGATGCCGAGGGGCGGTTGCCGGCAGAAACCCGCATGTTCAATTCCGACGGCATGGGCACGGACTTCCATTTCGCCATCGACCCGTGGGTCGTGACGGCATTCTCGCGCCACGAGACAATTCCGCCGCGAGGGTACAAGGATGTGTACTACGGCATGCCGCAGCTCAAACAGAAACAGATCAACCTTGAGGTAAAGCTTCGCTACCGCCAGGCGGATCAGGCCGTCGGCGAGGCGCTGCTTGCGGCGGTGCCGGCGGATATTGATCTGAACGCCATTTACGGGCTGACCAAGGTGCCGACCTTGCCCATCGTGGATATGGTAGTGACGACGGAACGACTGCGAGTCGCAAAGTGACGCGCCACGCAGCTATGATGCCGCGCGCCTCAGGTTGCTGGTTGCTATTGAGCGGCTGCCAACTGTTACACCGTTAGGTATATGGTCAACTGCCGCGAGAACCAGATCTGGGTTGCATCCCAGGGTTCATCTGCGGCCGAGATCGCTTTGGAGATCTCTTCCTGTAACCCACTGCGACGGGAGACGTGATCGAAGATCCGAGAATCTCACATCATCGCGGTAGAGGATGACCCATTGACAACCGGCGTCTCTCAACAACACCTCCGCGCTCGTTGCTTCGCCCGGTGAGGTGATGTGGCGCCGCTTTGTATTGGAGCGTTAAATACCGGTCATGCAACCAATCTACAATATCACGATGCGTACAAGGCCTGACGCTCCCTGGCTCCGTACAGGCTCCTCTTTTCGAAGTTTACTTCGCCAACAGGGTTTTCATCCGTTCCACTACCTCGGCGGGCTGAGCGAGCAGTTCCTTTGCCAAACCTTCAAGGTGGTCGCCGGCTGAAGGGCTCGCCTCGAGAGCTTTCTTGCGAGCCTCCGCCAAAAGTTCAGCATCATGCATCGTTTTTATAAATGCCTCGCGCAGAACTCTGAGCCGGTCGGCCGGTATTCCCGGGCCGGCCATGAAGGGGCGACCGAGATCGTCGGGAGCGAGAAGCACTTTGGCAAGACGCCTGACTCCATCACTGGTCCTATAAGTATCCATAAGCTCCCATATCGTGGGAACTTCGGGCAGCCTTGGATCGCGCTTTTGCCCCCCTTGGAGCAGTACCTTTACGAATCCGTTTTTGGCCCACGTGCGGCCAGGTTCGCTGCCAAAAAAGGCCTGAACGGTTCCGCCCCAGCAATGTGCTTCGCCCCTTTCGATCGCCAGGTTGACTTCTGACGAGCCCGGGTACCCCAACACAATGTTCAACTTCAGACCCAGAGCCTCTTCGAGGAGCCTGGGAAAATAATGGCTCACCGTGCCCAGCCCGGTTGCTCCACACTTGGCTGGCTCCACAGCTTTGCGAATGTCCTCAATCGTCTTATACGGGGTGTCGGCCCGAACGTAAAAGATCCGGCCAGTTGTTTCTGGGGAG
>JBFJTQ010000348.1:0-4430 GCA_041625275.1 Binatia bacterium
GAAGCTCCCTATGCTTACATGCATGTACACAAGCACATTCCCGAGATGATGAAATACGGGCGGCTGCGAGTCGAACCGCAGTTCCTCCCTGCCGTCGGTCCCTTTGCCTGCGGCATGCGCGTGCAGGTGGCATTGCCGTCAACCAGTCTGTCGCCTCAGGTCAACGCCGAGATGGTCTGGCAAACCCTCAAAGACCGCTATGATGGCGAGCAGTTTGTCCGCGTGCTGCCTCTCATGAAACCCACGGATATCAACGAGATGACGTTCGATCCGCGCGGGTGCAACGATACAAACCGCATCGAGCTAAGCGTGGTCCCGCATCCCTCCGGGCATGTGGTTTTATTTGGTATCCTGGATAACCTCGGCAAGGGAGCTTCCGGCGCCGCAATCCAGTCTCTGAATCTCATGCTTGGCTTGGCGGAGGCGACGGGCCTTTTGGCTTGAGCTGGCTTCTTTAAATCGGGCCGTTTGTACAATACCGGTTGGGTATTCCTCTGTACTACAGTAAAAACTTTTCGCAATTTGCGAGAAATTTTCGATGGCCAGGCCTAAAAGAGCGATCAAAAAGCGAAATCACCGCAGAGGCGCTGAGGACGCGGAGCAAACAGCTTTTAATCAAAGAAGTATTCCGAACTCTGCGAACTCCGCGTCTCTGTGGTGAAACACGGCTTCGGTTGCGGCGTCACCGCGCCGTGACATATGTCGTTGACGCAAGCTTGATCGATAATCTCGCCACTGCCTCAGGCGAGCGTAAATAAACAAAATTAGCCGTGCAAATCCTGAAAACCGGATTCCTGTACTTTGCTCTCGTTTTTGCAGCCGGGTTCGTGCTTGGGATATTGCGTGAACTGTGGGCGGTCCCGGGCTTTGGTCAAATGACAGCCGAGTTGATGGAGATGCCCGTTATGCTGGTCGTCATAGTTTTCGCGGCGCGTTGGACGGTTCGGCGGCTCGAAACGCCTCCCGCGCCATTTGCACGGCTCGGTATCGGTCTTGTCGCGCTGGGAGCATTAATTTTCATGGAGCTTACTGTGGTGCTCGCAATGCGGGGCCTGACACTCCGTGATTATATTGAAACCCGTGACCCGGTGTCAGGGACAGTGTATCTCGTGATGCTCGGAGTATTCGCCATCATGCCTCTTCTCGTCGTTCGAAGGTGAAAATGGCAAGTGGAAGACAAAACCAGTTCGCGACGAGATTACGCGGCGGCGGTTTGAATTCCGGCACTACAGCGCCCGGTGTGGTTCAGAAGGCTTGGCTTCTACACCTCTTGTGGGTGCTCGGCGGCGCGGGTCTGGGTATGGGCGTGGCGGCCGTGTTTGCCGGAATACTCCGTCTGCCGCGCAGCATCTATCTCTTGTCTTACACGCTTTTGGCAGGCGCGTATTTATACGCCTATATGCGCTGGAGCGAAATCGACGTGTGCCAGCTCATCCGCCATCGCTGGGTGTGGGGCTTGATCGGCGGCGCGGTCATCGGCGTCTTCGGTGTCTGGACGGTTCTCCAGCAGCCGTTGTCTCCTGCGCCGCAAGGTTTCGAGTTAGTCTTTAATCTTTTTTGGTTGGGCTTTGTCTATGGAACCGTGGACGGTTTGCTCCTCTCGGTGCTGCCGGTGTTCGCCGTTTGGCGGGCTCTGACCGAACTCGGCTGGACGAAGCGTTGTTCTGGGCGTGTGATGGCCGGGCTGCTGGCGTTGGCGGGAAGTCTAGCGGTGGTCGCGGTTTATCATCTGGGCTATCCGGAGTTTCGCGGCCCGCAAGTCATGTTTCCGGTGGTAGGTGTCGGTGTGATGAGCCTGGCCTATCTTGCTACAGGCAATCCCCTGTCGGCCGTCATCAGCCATGTCGCGATGCATGTCGCGGCGGTGCTTTACGGTCTCGAAAGCGTGAGTCAACTTCCGCCGCACTATTAACCTTACTATTCTGCAGTATAAGTTTCCGTAATAAGTCTTTACCTCTAAAAAAAAGGACAAACTTGTGACGCAAAAAACAAAACAGATTGTCGCCATCGGGGGCGGCGGTTTTTATCGCGACGCGGAAGATCTCGCGCTGGAGCGCTACATCCTGCAGCAGACGAATGCCGATGCGCCCCGGGTTGCTTTCGTGCCGACGGCAAGCGGCGAGCCGGACAATTATGTCGCGAGCTTTTACTCCGCTTTTTTGCGCCTCAACTGTCGGCCGTCGGTGCTGACCTTTTTCAAGAGAACACCCGAGGTGAGGTCGTCATTGCTAAACCAGGATGTGATTTACGTGGGCGGTGGCAACACGAAAAGCCTGCTGGCCATCTGGCGCGATTGGGGAGTGCCGGAAATTCTTCGCGAGGCATGGGAGAGTGGTGTTGTGCTCACAGGCGTGAGCGCCGGAGCCATTTGCTGGTTCGAGCAGGGGCTGACCGATTCCTTCGCGGACGGGATGCGTCCGCTTGAGTGTCTCGGGTTTCTTCAGGGGAGCTGTTGCCCGCACTACGACAGCGAAGCCCACCGCCGTCCTTCGTACCACCGGCTTTTGGCGAACGGAGAGATTCCCGCAGGCGTAGCCCTGGAGAACTGGAGCGCCGTTCACTACAAGGGTACCGAGATCCATCGCGTCATCGCTTCACGCGCCGGCGCCAGAGTGTACAGCATGCGGGCAGTGTACGGATCGGTCCAAGAAGTGCCCCTGCCGGTTGAGTATTTGCCGCAGAGCGCTGAGTGAAATTATGCGCCGGGACCACAAAGCGGTGTGAGGCTATTTAGGTTCTGTATTTTTGCTACATCAAAAAATTGGGAATAGGCTCGTCGTGTCCCCACACCTTCGTCCAAGACAAAGCACAATCCCATTTGACGATACCGCAAAATTCAGGGTCGAGAGCGAAGAAGGAGAGATGCTGACTGGATTCGAGCGGCCCGTAAGCAATGGCTTACTGCTGAAACAAGAAAGTCGAATCGTACAAGTCAGCCCCCGGCGCCAAAATCCGGCGCTACTCCATTTCTATTCGATTCGTAACGGCTGGGCCGTGCGTGGAAACTAACGCAGCTCCCGGATTGCTACCATGCTAGACCTGACCCCGCATCCGAGCCACTTTCCCCAACCGCAGCTCAATTCCTCGAATTGCTCCACCGCCACAAGCAAGCGCAGAACCCCATGGGCCAAGCCCCTAAACCCCAAAACGACGATGGAGCGTTGAAGATCCCCGTGCAGAGACAAGGTCTTGCATATTTCAGATATGGCTCATCTTAAGCTCAATTCAGCGGTATGTCTTGTGGTGCTCCCCCCCAACCTACCGTTGTTATACCGCCGTCCGACGACCTAACGATAAACCACACACCATCACGATACACCGCGACGTCCGTCTTCCCGTCACCGTCATAATCCGCGGGTACCGGTACGTCCTGCGGCGCTCCGCCCCAACCTACCACTGTTATCCCACCGTCCGAGGAGCGAATAATAAACCACGCCCCATCTCGATACACCGCAATGTCCGTCTTACCGTCCCCATCGTAGTCCGCGGGTACCGGTACGTCCTGCGGCGCTCCGCCCCAACCTACCGTCGTTATCCCAGCGTCTGAGGATCGAATGATATACCAGGCACCATCCCGATATATCCCAATGTCGCTCTTGCCGTCACCGTCAAAATCGCTCTCCTTCTGTCCGAGATTCCGGGAAATCCAAAAGCTATCGGTAGCGTTGAAAAAGAGCGCCTCTATGCTACCCTCTGCCGCACTCACTGCGGCAACCAAGTCATCAAATCCCGTTACGGAATCAAGCCCAGCCTGCTCAACAATGACTGCCACTCCGCTGGGGGGGACTGCGTTGCGATCGGAATAAGCACCGGGCAGCGTCGGGAGGGTCACACTAGTGACCGTTGGGTCGCTGATAACGGCCCAGTGGAATGTATTCGCCCCACTAGCCCACTCCATTTCCATGACAGTAATATCAGCGACTGCAGTTCCGCTTGTTGTCCAATTGACCGTGCTTCCAGAGCGGGACAGGGTGGTGATCGACCGGTTGGGGAGAGTAAAATCAATGGACGCGGGAAGGGCGGTAAAAGTCCGGCTCACCCCCTTTTGAACCAATGCTCCATCGTGTGCATCCTCCGTCCTTATTTGAACTTTCTCGAACCCTGAAACCGGACAGGTTATAAGGTTCCCAGAGGCGTGAAGTTTTACTGACCCGGGATGTCCATGCCCGCCCTCGATTGTAGCGCTGTTACGCAAGTATTCTACGTTGTGGCCAACCTTCACCGGGGTCGAGGGAATAGTTGTGAATGGAATCTGAATCGGCGCCGCATTTAGTGATACAATGATAGTTGTTCCATTGACCGTGGCTGGATCGAGGTCAAGCGCGCTTCCACAGGCTAGGACGTTGGTCAAGTCCCTTGCCTCAGCGACAAGGTTAAAGCGTCCCGAAGCGTCAAGATTTTGCGGTCCAACCGTGATTCCGTTGAACTGC
>JBFJTQ010000349.1:0-4426 GCA_041625275.1 Binatia bacterium
CGTCTCTTCGATTTCGTCGCTGCTGGCGCCGGGTTGCTGGTGCTGTCGCCGGTTATGCTGGTGGCGGCTTTGCTGATCAAATCGGATACCCCCGGCCCGGTCTTTTTCCGCCAGGAGAGGATCGGGAAAAACTTTCGACCCTTCCGTATTTTCAAGTTCCGGACCATGGTGCAGAATGCGGCGGCCATAGGCAGCTCAATAACTTTTGGCGAAGACCCCCGTATCACGCGGGTAGGGCGGGTTTTGCGAAGAATCAAATTCGATGAGCTGCCCCAGTTGATCAATGTCCTCAAGGGCGAGATGAGTCTGGTGGGTCCGCGTCCGGAAGTGCGATCATACGTCGAATTGTACCGGAAAGACTATGAGGAAATCCTCGAAGTCCGCCCCGGAATAACCGACATCGCCTCCTTAAAGTACCGAAACGAGTCCAGCTTGCTCGCAGTGGCCGAGGACCCTGAAAAGGAATATATGAGCCGCGTGTTGCCGGACAAAATCGCCTTGGCCAAGGAGTATGTCAAGTGCTCATCTTTTTTCTTTGATGTGATGTTGATCGTGAAGACGATCGCAAGATTGTTCGAGACAGAAAAACCTTTTTCGTTAGTATCCCGAGAGAAACGCTGATGCCGATTGCTGCAAACGTGCCGAATTCGAGTTCCGCTCCGGTTGTGCGCATTGAGCCGCTGCGAGGATGGGTCTCGCTGAAACTCAGGGAACTGTGGGAATACCGGGAGCTGGTTTACTTTTTTATCTGGCGTGACATCAAAGTGCGCTATAAGCAAACCGCGCTGGGGGCGGCCTGGGCTATCATCCAACCTTTTTTCATGATGGTGGTTTTTAGCCTTTTCTTCGGCCGCTTGGCCAAAATCCCCTCCGACGGGGTTCCCTATCCGATTTTCAGTTTCACAGGCCTGGTTCCTTGGACTTTTTTCGCTCACGGCCTGAGCGCGTCCTCCAACAGCCTGGTGGGAAGCGCGAATTTGATCAAGAAGGTTTATTTCCCCCGCCTGGCGCTGCCTATCGCAACGGTGCTCTCGGGATTCGTGGATTTCGCTGTGGCGTTTACGGTTCTTGTGGGCATGATGCTTTATTATGGCATCGTTCCAACGGTGAACGTCTTATGGCTACCCTGTTTTATGCTCCTGGCCACGGTCACCTCTTTGGGGGTAGGGCTGTGGCTATCCGCCATGAACGTCAAATACCGCGACATTCGTTACACGGTGCCATTCATCACCCAATTCTGGCTGTTTTCCACACCCATCGCTTATCCCAGCAGCCTCCTTTCGGAGCCGTGGCGAACGTTTTACGGTCTCAACCCCATGGTCGGCGTCGTGGAGGGGTTTCGTTGGGCTCTGTTGGGAACGGAGACAAATCCGGGGCTGATCCTGATCGCATCCTCTGGGGCCGCATTGGCGGTTCTGATCGGCGGCGCGTTCTACTTTCGCAGGATGGAAAAAACATTCGCGGATGTCGTTTAATTTCGGAATTCGAATTGCGGAATTCGAAATTGTAAATATCTATGGATAAGGCTGAGTTAGAGGAGCGGACGAAGCGGTTTGCGTTACGAGTTATTAGCTTTGTGGCAGAGTTGCCCAAATGTAAGGTGAACGATGTATTAGGCTACCAGTTGCTAAAATCTGGCACGTGCATCGGTGCTAACTATCGGGAAGCAAATCGGGCAGAGTCTCGCAACGACTTCATCCATAAGATTGGTATAGTAGAGAAGGAAGCTGCCGAGACTCGATACTGGCTGGAGCTTGGCCAGGAGACTCATCTGGGTGGCGCTCAAGAGCGTCAATGGCTTCTTCAGGAATCGGCCGAACTTCTGGCTATTTTCACTAGCATCGGCAAAACGACAAAAGGCAATAGGTAGTATTTTTCGAAATTCGAATTTCGCAATCCGAAATTTTATGAGTAACTTCGCCATTCGCGTCGAAAACCTGTCCAAGTTGTATCGGATCGGTGTGGAGAAGAACCGCCACAATACTCTCCGCGACCGGATCTCGCACGGGGTAAGATCGCTGTTCAGTCGCGACGGTCGCCGGTCCTCCAAGGGCAACGAGGACAACACGATCTGGGCCCTTAAGGACGTGTCGTTCGAGGCGAAGGCGGGTGAAGTTCTCGGCATCATTGGTCCGAACGGCGCCGGCAAGAGCACATTGCTGAAAATCCTCTCGCGCATCACGCCGCCAACCACCGGACGCGCCGACATCTACGGCAAGGTAGGTTCGCTTTTGGAAGTGGGCACAGGCTTTCATCCGGAGCTGACCGGACGGGAGAATGTTTACCTCAACGGCGCCATCCTTGGGATGAAACGGAAAGAAATAGAGTCCAAATTGGATGAGATAGTGGATTTCTCCGGAGTGGCGAAATTCATAGACACGCCGATCAAGCACTATTCCACCGGAATGCATACGCGCCTGGCGTTCGCGGTGGCCGCCCACCTGGAGCCCGAAATTCTGATCGTCGACGAGGTCCTTGCCGTTGGGGACAAAAATTTTCAAAGGAAATGCTTGAACAAAATGCAAGACGTCGGACATCAGGGGCGCACGGTCCTCTTCGTATCACACAACATGCAGGCCATCACCCGGTTGTGTCCGCGAGCCATTTTGCTGGATGAGGGAAGGATCATCGAGGATGGGCCGGCCCACAGAGTTGTGAGCGCGTACCTTAACAACGGTCTTGGAACCAGCGCATGCCGTGAATGGCCGGAGGTGACAAAGGCGCCGGCCGGTGAAATAGCTCGTTTGCGAGCGGTGCGAGTGCGATTGCAGGACGAACGCATTTCCGACATCGTGGATATTCGCAAGCCCATCGTGCTTGAAATGGAATACGAAGTCCTAAAACCCGGCCACGTTCTGCTCCCGTACTACGACGTGTACAATGAAGACGGTTTGACTATATTTTCCACGATTGACGTTGACCCCTCGTGGAGACAAAAGCCGAGGCCCGAAGGATACTGGAGAAGCAGGGTTCGCGTCCCCGGGAATTTCTTGGCCGAAGGCACTCACGTTGTCGCTCCTGGAATGCTGGCTCTGAACCCGACCGTGCCGCAGTTTGAGGAGCATGAAGCCATAGCGTTTCAAGTAGTCGATAGTCTGGACGGCGACTCCGCTCGCGGTGATTGGGCTGGAAAAGTGGACGGTGTTATCAGACCTCTCTTGACGTGGACCACGCAGTTCAGCGCGGCCGCGGATGACGGCGCCCTGATGGCGGGTGGCCCCGGGGACGTCAACCGCATGAAGGCTGGCCCGGCATAAGCCGTTTACCTCTCAATCCGGAGAGCATTGCCTGCTCATAGCGGGCAGGCCCTACTCAATCGAACATCTCCATTACAATGAGCCCCTATCTGTTAGGTTTCCTGCGCTGCCCCTTTTGCGGCGGCGGCCTCGAGGCAGACGCGAGCCAGCGAGTGCGGGAAGAGGCGGGGGACGCCGTTATGTCTTGGCGCGGATGAAAGAGGTGACAACATGAAAGTGATCATTCTTGCTGGTGGCTTTGGGTCGCGACTATCCGAAGAGACCACGCTTCGGCCGAAGCCAATGGTGGAAATCGGGGGAAAGCCGATCTTGTGGCATATTATGAACACTTATGCCGCCCACGGCATAGACGAGTTTGTGATTGCATTGGGATACAAGCAGGAAGTCGTCAAGGAGTACTTTTTGAACTTCTACGCCCTCAACAACGATATATCGATCGACCTCGCCACGGGGAAAACCAGGTTTCACAACGGAACACAGCCTCAGTGGAAAGTCCATCTCGTCGATACGGGGCTTAACACCCAGACCGGAGGCCGTGTCAGGCGTCTGAAGAACTGGATCGAAAAGGATGAGACCTTCATGCTGACCTATGGAGACGGCGTGACGGATCTCGATATTACGAAGCTCCTGAAATTTCACAAATTGCACAATAAACTCGCGACGGTCACGACGGTGCGGTCTCCGGCACGCTTCGGACGAATCGGCTTTTCAGGCGATGAGGTGACGGAATTCTACGAAAAACCGGAACATACCGAAGGGTGGATCAACGGCGGCTATTTCGTGTTGCACCGGCGGGCTCTGGACTACGTGGACGGAGACGAGACGATTTGGGAACGGGAACCCGTCGAGCGGCTTGCGAAGGACGGGCAGCTCATGGGCTTTCGGCACTACGGGTTTTGGTCGTGCATGGATACCCTCAAGGAAAAGAACATTCTTGAGCAGCTTTGGGAGAGCGGCAAGGCTCCGTGGAAAATTTCAGACATACGGCACGCCAAACGGAAAATGAGCGCACTATGAAAATCTTGATCACCGGCGTCGACGGCTATATCGGCTCTGTCCTTGCGCCCTACCTGAAACAGCGCGGGCACGCAGTCACGGGACTCGACACAGGCTTTTACCGCGACGGTTGGTTGTACGGGGAACCCGCTTTCGACCAGTTCCCTTCCGTC
>JBFJTQ010000350.1:0-4417 GCA_041625275.1 Binatia bacterium
ATCGCGGCGATACCGATAATCCTCTGGCTCTGCCCCTCGCGACATACGAAGACGCAAAACCTCTACAGCGCAATAGCATGGTACGTTGGAGCCAAGGTTTACGAGTTTCTCGACAAAGATCTGTATTCATTCGGACAGGTCATCAGCGGCCATACTCTCAAGCATATCGGAGCCGCCGTGAGTTGCTATATGATATTAAGCTGGGTGCGCCAGCGTCGTTTGATCACAAAGCAGCCCTATGGGATGGAAAGAAATCCATGAGAGGATTCAATAACACTGGCCGCTGTCCCTGGGTCGATCTGACCAAAGCAGACTATGTAGCCTATCACGACGAGGAATGGGGCGTGCCCGTTCATGACGACAGAGTCATTTTCGAGTTCTTGACTTTAGAAGCAGCGCAGGCGGGGCTAAGTTGGTACGTGGTTCTGCGCAAAAGGGAAGGGTATCGAAAAGCCTTTGCCGATTTCGACCCGGAAAAGGTAGCCAGGTATGGCAAGCGACAACTGGACAAACTGCTCCAAAATCCGGGAATTATCCGCAACAGACGGAAGCTGCTTGCCGCCATCGATAATGCCAAGCGCTTTCTCGATATCCAGGATGAGTTCGGCAGCTTCGACCGCTACATCTGGCGCTTTGTCAAAGGCAAACCTGTTGTCAATAGACTCAAGACGCTGGGCGACTATCCCGCAACCAGCCGGGAGTCCGATGCTCTGAGCAAAGACTTGAAGCAGCGCGGCTTCAAGTTCGTGGGCTCGAAGATTTGCTATGCGCACATGCAGGCCACGGGAATGATCAACGACCATGTGATGGATTGCTTTCGCCGGAGCCAAATTTTGCAGGCCTACGCCCCAATGCAGTCATAATCTTAGGGGCGTGCCGTGCAGCGACATTTCGCCGGGTACAAAGATGTCCGATGAATCTGGGTTCATCCGCCGTCACTCATCAGGGGTAGGCGCGGAGAAATACTCAAGGCGACTGACGGCGACGTCTGACACAAACATGACTCCTGTGTATCGGTCAAAGAGCGGCTTCAAACCGGCAAGAATGGGCTCCACCTTTTCTTCCGAAACCACGGTCATCAGCATCACCAGGCTGTCCATCTCATTGAACATCGGATGGGCCGTATGGAAGCCGTGGTGACCTTTACCCGAAACGTTGTGGATGATGGTGTAGCCAGTCGCCTTGATGTTGTCCAGCACATCGATTAAAAACTTCAAGTGTTCCCCGTGGGTGATAATCCGGATCTCCTTCATGGGATGTAGAGTGAGGCCGCTCATAAGCTATGCTCCTCCTTTTCTAAATGCATCTTATCGTGAGGAATGGACATTGTCTGCTTTAAGGGTATCCATCCCCCCTTCGGAATATAGCGATAAAAGGTTTTTTCTTCCGGCTCGAGCGCCATCAGGCGAAGCCATTCGTTGTCATACAGATGCTGAAGGAGACGGTGATTTTGAATGATCTGGTCGATGCGCTCGCGAGGCGCTTCGATCAAACTGAGTAGCCGCATGGGCTCATGGTAGGGCTGCAGCCCGTCCATGACGGTCTGCCAGGCCAGGCCGGTGCGAAGATCGCTTTGGGGGCCGGACATGATCCCGAAGCGCCCGACGACATTATGGTATATTTTGCTGCCGCTGCCATAGACCTCCTGATCCACCGTGGAAAAATAATGCTCCATGTTGATCCATTGCGCGACCACCTGCGGGCCGGTCATCACAACCACAAGTAACCGGCCCGACGGATCTTCCCGATAGTCATAAGAATGGAGAAAAACACGTCCCTTGAGATCGATTTCACTTGTCAGATCGCGGCGGGCGACGATAAAGGCGGCATTGCCCGACAACCCCCATTCCGGCCGCACCTGGCTCCAGTCATCGCTCCGCCGACGAACCTCCCGTGTCGCTTGCGAGGACGGGAGGATAGTGTCGAACTCCGGGAACCGCGCACAACGTTCCCTGCTGTTCCGACGCCCCGCTTCCTGGAGGCCCTGAGTCAGCTGGAGCAGGTCTTTACGATGGGTGGGAGGCAGGTCTTCCAGATCGAAAAGCTGGACGTTATCCATCGTCGTGTCATGCTGCCCGGCAATGAAATAGGTATCCTGGGGAATAGCGATACCATTATTTGCGAGTTGCTCCCGCACCAGGGGCCTGTTGGCCATGATCGCGAGCACTCGCGCATTCGGTTTGCCCGGGTTGCCGCCACAGGCGCCGCAATCAAGAGCTGATTCAAAGGGATTGTTCTCCGAGGTGCTGCCGTGGCCACAAAGGAGCACGAGCCGGGCGAAGTTCCGGGTAAGCCCCATCATTCGAAGCGCGGTCTCCACCGTAAAGACTTGCTCGCTGAGCGTGAAACCCGTCCGCGTGATGCGTTCCATGCGGGCGAACGCCCAGCCGTGGTTGATCCGGTAGTGACCGCGCAGATCTTCGATGAAGGCGGCTTCCTCCGTGGCGGAAAGCGCATAGGCGCGGGCCTGCGGAGATGGTTCTGCGGCGCTCTGGTCATCCAATGCGCGACGGCGCAGAAACTCCAACCGTTCGAGGGACAGGTTGAGATTGCGCTCGCCAAATCTTTCCTGCAAAGCCCGGCGAATGGTTGCGCGCTGCTCAGCAGCCAGCATCTCATCGACTTCATCCCGTGACAGCTTGTCGACGCTCAGGGTAGTGGCGAGGGGCGGCACGAATTTACGCCGAAACCAGCCGATCGCTTTGCGATACCACGTAGCAGAAAGCGTTCTTCCGACCAACGGCAGGCTGTAAAACCAACCGAGAGACTCCACCATGACATAGGGCGTCACGACATTTTCCTTAAGATCGTACAGCAGGGTGTGTCCCGTATGGACGAGTCTAGCCCTGTCCCGGTATCTGAAAAGGAACTGCCCCTGATAGGTTCGCGGGAGTTCACGTACGAAATTCTTGGCAGTCATGATAACCGGGAACTGATCGGTTTCGTGATGGCTGTCGAGGGCTTGGTAACGTATAAAGACGGCGAAGAATCCCGCGAAACCGAACGTTTCATAATCTCCTATTGCTTCCAGGTGACGCCGGAAAGGCTCCGATCGCACATCGATGCAGAACACCGCCTGAGCTTGAGGGCGGACTTGTATTGAAACTTGGGGCAGCGCCTCGATGGTCAAAGCCCGCGCAGTCCTCGCCTCCAGCTCCCTTTGCTCACCAGATGAAACCGACGCGCTCTGCTCCGAATTGGCTTCATGCAGTATGCCAACGTTGTCACGGAGTTTTTCTAGCAGTTGTGCCTCATAGCCGGCCTCGAATGCTCTTAGCCATACCGGACCGTGGTCTGATTCGGGAAAAGCTTCGAGCCAATCCAGTACGACTAGCAGATTCTCAGGGGGGGTATCCATCAAGACAGCGGGCGCGACCCCTAGTCTTTTCACAAGGGCCAGTAGCCGCCAAGCGGCTGACAGAGATGCTTGTTTCTCTCCGTCGTCCCCTAATGTCCGACGAGCCTTGCCCCAGCACGCGCTGCGTGCGTCGCTTCGCCTTAGGGAGTTTCCACGCGTCTCGATATCGGCTGTCAGAATCGCCCCGACATTTCCATCGATATCGAGTGTGTTGCGGCAGGCCTCATGCACCAGTTCACGCTCATACCACAAGCGCACCGCAAGGTACTGCACCAGATCTACGGGATAAATCTGCTGCCATTCATAGTCGCTCTGATCCGCTCGCCACTTGATGAAGCCGGCCCAACCGGGCATAGCCGCGAGATGAAGGGCGAGGTAGTCCTGCCGAGCCTCAGAAGAAACGCCGAGCGCCGCGAGACTTTCGAGCAGCGCATCTTCGGGATGTGTCGGCAAGCGGGCCAATTTCTGCCGGCTGCTCTTTATTCCGCAGGGAGACCATTCGTGTTGGGCGAGAAATTTCCAGGCGCCGTAAAACCCGTTCTCGCGGCCGGGCATCGGCCACGTCGCATGCCCCTCGTCCAAAAAGGCTTCGCACCACTTGATCAATTCTCGATTTATCTGGTCGTTGATCTGGCTACCGAGCGCGTAGTCGCACCAGGTGGCGAGCAACATATGCCGACCCAGGGCGGGCGGCTCTTTCTCGCGAGCAGCCTTCGGCGGCTGCCGAACAACGCCTCTATTGAGGTTTTGTTTGAGACGGCCCGCCAAACTTTCGATAAAAAGGCGATCCGGGGAGCGGGTGATCAGAGCTTGGAGCGTGTCATCAGCTGGGGTCGAGATTCCATGGAGCAGATGGGTCCGAAGGATGTCGCCATGGCTTAGCGCGCGAGTCCCGAGGACTAGGTGCTTATGTTCCGTCCGCGTCTTCAGGGCGGCATCGATGTGTTGTGGAAGAATCCGCCCGGCGTGAACATAATTGCGAAAAACATCGTTGGGCAGGTAACTCTTGCCTCCCAGAAATTGCTGTGCGCGGCGCACGGCATTCTCAAAATGAAGATC
>JBFJTQ010000351.1:0-4414 GCA_041625275.1 Binatia bacterium
CAACGTCCGGGAGCTCAAGAGCGTGATCGAGAGCGCGGTCATGGTAGCCGATGGCGACTATATCACCATTGGTGACCTACCGATGAATCTGCAACAATACGCGACCGGTCGTAGCACCGAGATTGGCACCAGAGCGATCAAGAACATTGAAGAGGGCGAAAAGAACCTCATTGAAGAAGCACTTCGTCAAACGAACGGGAATAAAGCAAAAGCCGCCGAGGCCCTCGGTATTTCCACGCGCACCCTCTACCGTAAGATCGAGAAATTTGCCATCGCGCACTAGCTTTTGCCAAGGTCACTTTGACAACGACAATGCTTGCGCCTGTTCTGATCTTCTTGATGATCTTCGGATCTCAGGGAGTTTGCGCCCAGACAGAAGCGACGCAAGAGCCATCTGAGAAGACAGTCGGACTCACACTTTTCACGGCTCCGGACCACTCGTCCTCCCCGGCTGGGAGCCTCCAGCCCGGAGAACCCATAATCCCTGTCGCAGAAACTTTAGGCGCTGGAGGCGTGACTTGGTATCTCGTCAAGTCAAAGACGGGAGTCACCGGTTGGCTTAAGAAGAGCGACACTGAAGCGTCCAAGAAGATCGAGCAGTTTTTCAATTCGCTTCCCATCGAACCATCGCTAGCGATTAGTACCGATATTTCGCGCGTCCCCTCGGGCTCGTCGCCGCGAAGTTCGATCACCGTTCCAGTGCAAATGAACGGCCCGGCAGTAATCGTGCCGGTAACGCTCAATCGGACTTTCACAACCCACATGGCGCTCGACACGGGTGCCACCAGAACTGTCTTGTCCCAACGAATCGCCCAAAGTTTAGGCCTCAATTTGTCGGGCTCGCGAGCGGTAGTCGAAACCGCAAACGGCAGGGTCGCCGTGGCCGTTGCTCGTCTCGCCTCCACGAAAGTCGGTGAAGCGGAGGTTCGAGACCTGCTCGTCACGGTTCATAACTTCTCGTCAAATCCAAACCTCGGGGGCTTGCTTGGGCTCGATTTCCTGCGCCGATTTCATGTTTCCCTTGATTCGCGGAAACAGCTTCTAGTCCTTTCACCTCGATAGACGTTACCGAGTTCCTTAACAAAATCATTAACATACAAGCCATCAGGGCCGTACAATTTTGTTCGAGATGAACAGAATTGGGGGAACAAACTAGTATTTCCAGGACAACAAAGCCGCAATGCTACCGAAAATACTAATCTTTCGCTCTATTGGGACGTGGCAACTCTTTTGCTACCAACACTATAGCCCTCTCTGATATTCAAGGCACAGTCAAAACTGACGAGCTGGGATGTTCATATTGTCATCGCAGAAAGTAGAAAACCGGTTGCATCCACTCTCTCCAAACGAGGGCGTTCCAGCGGTCGACTCCGTCGGTAGGATGTTCAATTCGATTCAAGGTCTCCAACAACGCCTTAATGATTTCAGTCTCGACGAAGTAGCAAAGGCAAGCGACACTTGTAAGACGCTGATTCTCAGCCTTGCCGAACTGCAGCGGCGTGTTGCGCGCATCGCGAAAATTGGAAAATTTGTCACAGCAGCGCGCGGCGCTATCGAGGGCTCAACGGCCGGAATCTCCGACTTGTGCGAGCTTATTCACCTGGACACAAACCCAGATGCCCAAGAGACTGCGCATGCCGGTAAAATAATTCAATTCCCCCGCAGCCCAAGGGTTTCGTGGAATAACATGCAAGCAGTCACCCGAAGTGCATCGGAATTGCCTGTCCCGGAGGATTCCTCCCGCACTCAAATCATTAATACTCATTTTTCTTTTGCTCAGCCTACGGCCGCCGAGGCAACCGATCCTAAATTCTCCGCTCCTCAAGACTCAAGCGCCGTCAAACCTCTGGGGGAATCACAACAACCGAGTAAAAGTCCAAATCTGGCGCACGAAATTCCGGGTTGTAGCAACCAGTCAGCCGAAATTCCTCCGGCGCCTCAACCCGAAACCCCGCAATCAAATGGCACCAGCACGATCACTGTGGCTACCGGAACCTTGGCGTCCAGCGAACCCCACTCGACAGGATTCGACGAGCCCTCTGTCACGGACTTTCAATTAAGCCTGGCCTCGGACGACGACGAAAAACAGGCCGATGAGCCCCGCGCATCCGAAGCCACCGAAGCGAACTCATTGGTCCCCGTAGGGGCTACTTTTGACCAACGGCTGTTGCAGGACCTCATCAAGGACTACGGCGAGTTTGCGAGTTCTCCCAATGTACCGATTCCAATTGAGCGAAAGAACGATCCGGACTTGTCAACAAAGAGTAACGAGCAGAATAATTCCGCAACTTCGTCAGTAGACCCTCAACCCGCCATTCGAAACCTTCCGAGAATACGGAATGAGGGTGATATCGACCGCAAGCTAAAAAAACTTATCAAGGATTATGGCGAGATTGATCTCTATTCCCGTCAGAGCCCGGTCAATCTGAAAACCGCGGTTGTCGGGGCGTTTCTGCTTCTAATTGCCATCTTTTCGGGGTTCTATCTTTTTTCCGCACCAAAGGATGCTGTCTCGTCGCGTCCTGTCTCCGGCGCCGAAAACAAGATGGACTCTAGCCAGGTTGATGCCGATGTCCGAAATCACCGGACGCGTGCGGGGGTGAAGCCAACCAAGAGTGCGGGCGATGGGGCCGTTGAAATCCCTCGGTCAGCCGAGGCTAATGAACTCGATCCTATTCCCAACCAGGATATGTTGAAGAAAATAACTAAGGAAAGAAGGCTGGGCGACTAAAATGAAGAACGATTTGCATAACCTCACGGAGGACATCTCTCGTCTGTACGAGGAGATCACCCATAAGACCGAATCGCTGGGGCAGATCGACAGCATCACGCGACTCTACGACGAACTGCAAGCGCAGTTGCAGGGCATTTCCATGGATGAGGTTGATCTCCTTCAGACCCAGATCAAGTCAACCTTGGAGCAAATGGTCGGGATCAGCAAAAGTCTGGCGGTGATCAAGACATTGAAAGTGACTCTTAACGGTCACGATGACCTCGCCGATCAGACCAAGAAAATTCAGGGGAGCAATAACAATCGCTGATCTTGGGAAGCTCGCTAATGCGCTGACCCCTTTTCGAGTCCATAATCATGCAGGGAAACCTCTCACAAATCAGCCTTAATGACATTCTTCTTCTTGCCACCGGCGGTAGAAAGTCGGGTGTTCTCAAACTCACCAGAGGCAAGGAGACGGTGGAAGTCTATTTTGTCGATGGCAAGATAATCCACGCGACCTGTCCAATAGGCGAGGGGGAAAAAGCCTTGCTCTATCCGGTGACGTGGGGGGAAGGAACTTTCGCGCTGCTTCCGAACGGCACCCCGCCGGCGACAACCATCAACAAATCATCCACCGAGATTCTGGATGAAGTCAAAGCCATGACCCGGGAGTGGGAAACCATCCTCGAGGTCATCCCGTCGGGAAGAACGGTTTTCGCCATTGCCGACTTGGGAGACAACCAAACAGGTCCCGTAACCGTACCACACGTTGGCTGGCGGGTGCTGAGCAAAATCGATGGCCATCGTACAGTTCAAGAAATCGCCGAAATGCTTCGCATCCCTTACGCTTACACGGCGAAAGTCATCTTCAATCTTTACAAATCAGCACTTGTCGAGATCGTCTCATTACACTCGATCGCAGCGTCGGACATTGTTCCCCACGCAATCCTGGACCGCGTGAAATCCGGCCTAACCGAGGTCATCGGTCCAATGGCACCCATCGTCGTCCGCGATCAGATCGAAGCACTGGGAGAAACGGAAGAGCATTTCCCCGAATCCAAGCTTGACGAACTTATTGAACTCGTCAGCAGCGAAATTACTGATCCGAAGCTCAAGACCAGGTTCGTACAGTCCACTTACCACGAGATTTCAAATTTCAAGCGCCTTTGACCGCAGCAAAACTGCCGGGAGGAACTATGCCTCAAGACTCCATCTCCGTCGACAACTCTAAGATGGCCAACCCCATTGACTTGCCGTGGCAAGGGTTTGGGCTCAAATGGAAGATCGGTATCGCGCTGAGCGGGCTTCTCCTTGTTCTGGGACTGCTCGTCATCGGCATCGTTTATTATCTGACTGGGAACGCGTTGCAACGGCAGGCAGAATTGCGCGCTTCGGCTATCGCCACCAACCTCAGCGACGCAGCTGCGGGTTATGTCTCCCGACGGAGCACCTTGGAGCTCGATGCGCTCATCGCCAAGTACGGGCGACTTGACGGTGTTGCCTATGCCTATATCCAGGACGGCAAAGGTGAAGTCGTCGCCACCAGCGTCCAGCCCTTTCCGGGTGAATTGAAAGAGCCTCAGACAGCAGACAAGCGGACGGCAGTTTCCCGAATGACGAAACTTCGCGGCAGAGCAACTTACGAAACTCGCGTTCCCCTTCTCGAAGGCCAACTGGGGACCGTTCACGTCGGTCTCTGGG
>JBFJTQ010000352.1:0-4413 GCA_041625275.1 Binatia bacterium
AACAAATATCGCTTCATGGATTTTCTCCTTCCGCAATGTTTCGAAACAATAAGAACTTTACAATCGGGAGCATGGTCACGTGAGTGCAGCTCATAACACCACACTGAAATTGTTATTTCAACGGAGCCGGAATGCAGCGTTAAGGAGACAAGAAAAAGATGAGTACCGTAAAGGCAGACTTTCCTCTTTATGGCTTGGAAGCTCCTGCGGCGTTGATGTTGGCCGGAATATCCAAGCGGCCGCGCCAGTTCGAGACGCCCCTGCAGTTTCTCGAACACGGTCAGTTTGTGCTTGAGGGCAAGGGGTCGACTGTCACCGTTTCCCCGCCGGAGATTGCGGTGCAATGAGTTTTGAATTGCGACTGCCTGGTCTTTCCTTTTCGATTAACGCCGCGATGGATGCACAAGCCAAGGTGTGGACAACGCGCAAGAAAATCGGTAAGCAAAACTGGAAACGGTCTCGAATCTACTCATCGCGAGAGGCACAGCATATGGCAAATCTAAGTTTAACGATGGCTCTATCCCACTACGACCGGCATATTCCCATTTTCGACGGATCGGTGCAGGCGGAAGGCGTCGATCTTCGAGTCCTGCAAGTCGGCCAGTCCCACCCTCTCAAGGACGGCGAGGACCGCCACGAGCGCATGTTACAAAAGGGAGAGTTCGATATTTGCGAGCTGTCCCTGTCGTCCTATCTGATCGCCAAGAGCCGAGGCATGCCCTTTACCGCAATTCCGGTTTTTCCCCGAAGGCTCTTCAGCCTGTCGCAAATGTGGGTGAACACGCAGGCGGGTATTCAATCTCCCCAGGACTTGATCGGTCGCAAAGTAGGGCTCAATACGTTTCAAGTAACGCTGTCGGTGCTGGCAAAGGGAGACCTGCAGTCGGAATACAATGTTCCGTGGCGCAAAATTAATTGGATCCTTGCCAAAGACGAAGCGGTCCCGATCAAGCCGATACAGGGGGTCAACATGATGCTGGCTGCGCCGGGGAAAAAGATGGGCCCGATGTTGGAGAGCGGAGAAATCGACGCTTTGATGATACCCCATCCGCCCGCTGAAGTTCTGCGCGGTTCAGAAAAGGTTCGTCGGCTGTTCGTGGACGCGAAAAGCGAGGAGATCAAATACTTTCGCAAGAATGGCTATTACCCCATCATGCATGTGGTTGCCTTCAAGGAGGAGGTCTTGGCAAGAAACCCATGGTTGGCGCAAAGCATCACGGCCGTATTTGAGAAAGCCAAGGAAGCCAGCGCGCGTTACTATGATGACCCGAACTGGTCCCGATTCGTCTGGGGCAGACATCTTTTCGAGGAGGAGCGCGAGGCATTCGGTACGGACCCATGGCCTCAGGGAGTGGCGAAGAACAGGGCGAACCTGGAGCGTTTCATGGAATACTCTCTCGACCAGGGATTGATGGAAAAGAAACTCGCAGTGGAGGAACTCTTTGCTCCGACCACGCTCGACACTTGAGAGTTGATATGCCGCGAAGAGTGAAATGCCCGAATTGCCGGAGAGAGACACCCTGGGACGACAATCCATATCGGCCGTTCTGCTCCAAGCGCTGCCATCTCATCGATCTTGGTGCTTGGATTGACGGAAGGTACCGGATCCCGGGGCGGCAGTTGGAGTCGGGCGCCGATGGGGATGAGGAGGAGGACGATCACAAGTCCTATCACTGAGCCGGCCGAAGATTCATGCGCATTCATCCGACAGCCGTGATCGACCCCAAAGCCGAGATCGACTCTGAGGTTGAGATTGGTCCCTACGTGGTGATAGAGGGCGCGGTCAAGATCCGTCGCCTCACTCGCATCATGGCCCATGCATTTCTCACCGGCTGGACTGAGATCGGCGAAAACAACGAAATCCATCCGGGTGCGATCCTGGGCGGTGCGCCGCAGGACAAAGCGTACAAAGGAGACAAGACCTATCTGCGGGTCGGCGACCACAACATCTTCCGCGAACATGTGCAAGTTCATCGCGGCACGACGCCGGGCTCGTCAACTATCATCGGCAATCGGAACTTTTTGATGGCGACCGCGCATGTCGGCCACAATTGCAAGCTCGGGGACCAGGTCGTGCTGGCCAACGGAGCGCTCCTCGGAGGCCATGTCGAAGTGGGCAACAACGTCTTTATTTCCGGCAACTGCGTCGTGCACCAGTTCGTGCGCATCGGCGACTACGCTCTCATGCGCGGCTTGAGCGGCACGAGCCGCGACGTGCCGCCGTACGCCATCGTGGACTGGCAGCACACGGTTCGCGGCGTGAATACCGTCGGTTTAAAGAGAGCCGGATTCGACGATCAGCGCATTCGCGCGCTCAGAGAGGCCTTCCGCGTATTGTTCCGCAAAGGGCGCAATCTTGCATTGGCAATGAGGGAAATAGAAGATCAGGCAAGGGCCAACCCGGATGTGTCGGCCCTGCTTGATTTTATCAAATCCTCGAAGCGCGGAGTGTGCTTCGGGGATTAGGGTCCGGGCGCCGTCGCACCAGCGTAGGACTTGGGAGCCGGAGCGCTTTCGGGTGCCGGCGCGCCGACAAAGTAAAGGGGCTCGTTCCCCTTGAGATGGTTCGGGGTGACCACGTAATGCCCCTTGACCGAGGGGTAGATGATATTATTTGCTACATCCGCCCTTCCGGCACTGAGCACAAAGCCGAGCCCGCCGGTTAGCAGGCCCAGGCCTGCGTAGGTCACCTTCGCCGGCATGTAGAAAACATTGGCCAGTACGGAGCCAAATCCGTAGCCCAATTCTTCCCCCACCGCTGGTTCACTCGGCGGGCTAGCCGCATCGGTGGACTGCGCATGCAGAGGAGCCGCGGTTACGGCGACAAGTAACATCAGGGCAAGGCCCTTTAATAATTGTGTTTTCATGCGCCGACCATATCGCAGAGTCGTGCTACTGTCAATAATAATATTTTAAAATCAAACACAATCCGAAAAAGAGCTGGGCCATTGCGATAATCAGGCATGCCGATTTCCATGGCTCATGGGTCTTTAATCGCCTTAAAACATTCAAAAACGAGCACAATGGGTCAGCGAGACAAGAACAAAACGTAGTTTTTAATTTCAATCCAACAATATCTCGCATGACTAAGCGCTCAGCGAGGCCAGTAAGTCCGGAAGCCGTGGGCACGTGAACGTGCAGGTTATATGAAGGCCCTGGCTATCTGTCACAGCACCCGAGGAGGTGGTTTGGGGGGCCTTAAGGCACCAACCCATTGGCCACGGTTGTAGGGCTTGCGGGCCGAGCGAGTCTGAAAAAATGTCGGATCAGGATTCATTGTTAATTGATTCCGGCTTCGAACCCTTCTTGGGCATGAAGTACCTATCGTAGCATGCGCGGATTTTGTCTCGTCTGAGTTCGTAATCCCGCAGCAGTTTGCGCCCCGCTTGGGCCCGCGCTTTGGCAGCTTTTGTCCCCGTGCCGTTGTAACCGAGCGATTTGGCGATTCCCTGGATTTTGTCCGGGTCACGCTCGAAGGCATCGATGGACTGATCGCGCTCCAGACGCAAGCGATGGTCCAGCGCGCGCAGGAAGAGGTAGCCGTCGGTCAAGAGCTCGAACTCCTTTTTCTTGAGGATATTCTCGTCGCGAAGCGCTTTCAAAGCCTCGAGCGTTCCCCGCCTTCGTAATGATGGATGGCGGTGCCCATGCGCTAGTTGAAGCATCTGCGCGACGAACTCGATATCGACGAGCCCGCCCTTTCCCTTTTTGAGATTGAAGCGACTTTCGCCCTCTCCTGCCAGTTCTTTTTCCATACGCATGCGCAGATGGTGAATCTCCCCGATTCCCTCGCTCGGCAAATCTGTGCCGTAGGCGAAATCCTCGACAACCCGTTCAATGGCTTTCTTGAGCGCGGCTTCGCCGGCGACGCAGCGCGCCTTGATCAACGCCTGGCGTTCCCACAGCAGTGAACTGGTTTTGTGATACTCACGGAACGCATCCAAGGAGCAGACCAGGGGCCCGGATTTGCCCGATGGCCGAAGCTGCATATCGAGCTTGTAAGCGACCCCTTCTTCAGTCGGTGCGGAAAGGTAAGTAATAAGCTTCTGTCCAACTCGTACATAAAACTCGTGAGCGCTCACTTGGCCTTGACTGCCGCTGGCGCTTTGAGCGTCCTCGTGCGCGTTGTAGATAAAGACAAGATCGAGGTCCGAGTTATAATCCAGTTCTTGCCCTCCGATTTTACCCATGCCCAGAATGGCAAATTGCCCGCCCGGGACGGCGCCGAACCTTTCCTCAAGCTCCTCGAGGGTGAGCTGAAGAGCCCCCTCAAGGCAGGTCTCGGCGAGATCGGAGAGTTGTTCGAGAACCCTTTCCAGTTCGATCCCCCCGCCGAGGTCATGGAGGCCGATGCGTATAAACTCCTCTGTCTTGTAGCGCCGCAGAGCGTTCAGTTTCGCTTCTAGATCCCCC
>JBFJTQ010000353.1:0-4411 GCA_041625275.1 Binatia bacterium
CCCTGAGGCCAAAGTAAGCCTCCCAACGAGGCGCCAAAACACCGAACCCGTGGTCCTCTAATTCTCCATAACATCTGTCTAGGTCCTGAATCAATCGCCGCAGGACGTGAGCACGACTAACTTCTTTCTTCGTCCAGTCCAAAATCGAAGTCGCACGCGCCCTGAGGTCGGGAGGCATCATGACCGGGGAAAAATTGACATTCAACCCGATTCCGAGAAGCACGAACTCGACGCGTTCGCCGGAAAGCGACAATTCCGTCAAGATGCCCGCCAGTTTTTTGCCCTTTACCAAAATATCATTGGGCCACTTGATCGTGGCAGGCGCCTGCACAACAGATCTGATCGTTTCAACCAGCGCCACTGCAGCCATCAATGTGATTTGCGGGACGTCAACCGGCGGCATCTGCGGGCGAAGAATGATCGAAAAATACAGATTGGCGCGAGGGGGCGACACCCATCGCCTCCCTAGACGACCCCGCCCCTCGGTCTGCGTCTCCGCCACCACCACCTCACCCTCGGGAGCCCCTTGCTCGGCAAGTCGGCGCGCGTGGGTGTTCGTCGAGTCAATTTCCGCGAAGTAATGAATTTTCCTTCCCAGGCGCTTGGCCGCCAAGTCGTCCGGGATGCGATCGAACTCACTTGCCATCGTGACCGGTGCCGTCAGATCCTTCACGCCCATGTCATTGGCGGCCGCTGATCGTAATCTTCATATTGAAGTCAACCACCGGCGCCGAATGCGTCAGTGCGCCCGATGAGATGAAATCGACACCGGTCTCAGCGACTCGTCTTACTGTGTTCAGCGTGATTCCGCCCGAAGCTTCGACCCACGCACGCTTGTTGACCAAGCGCACGGCTTCCGCCATCTCGGGGATCGGCATGTTGTCGAGCATAATAACGTCCGCCCCCGCATCGATCGCTTCCTGGACCTGCTTCAGATTTCCGGCTTCAACCTCAACCTTTGCCATAAAGGGAGCATGACGTCTCACCGCCTTGACCGCGTCGGCAATTGAGCCGGTCGCCTCAATATGATTGTCTTTGACCAGAGCGGCGTCGTACAGGCCGATGCGGTGATTGGTTCCCCCTCCCATGCGAACCGCGTACTTCTCCAGCGTGCGCAGTCCTGGCGTGGTCTTCCGCGTATCGAGCACCTTACAGGGGAAATCTTGCACGGCATCAACGTACTTGCGCGTCAATGTCGCCGTTCCGGACAAGCGTTGCAGAAAGTTCAGCGCCGTTCGCTCGGCCAGCAGCAGCGCGCGCACCGGACCTTCAGCCTCTGCGACAACGGTTCCTTCCTTCACCGGGCTGCCATCCTTCGTCAGCAATCGAATCTTCACCTTCGGGTCGACAAAGTAGAAAATTCGATCCAATAGAACTAGCCCTGCCACCACGCCGTCTTTCTTTGCCCGAAACAGCCCTTTGCCTTGGGAATCCGCCGAGATAGTGGCCATCGTGGCCAAATCCCCTGCGCCAATATCCTCATCTAACGCATCGCGAATCAATCGCTCGATCTGGGGACTGACTAGGATATCCATGACTCTTAGCTCCTTCCCGCCAAAACATCACGAATTCGCTCCAGGCTGAGGTTGAGCGTCCTTATTTTCTCGTCGCAAAGTGTCGCCCTCTCTCGCTCTTTGTGAATGATTTCCGGTTTGGCTTTGCTTAGAAAGTCGCCATTGGCCAGCTTCCTCTTGATCCGCGACAACTCTTCTTCTGCTTTGCCCAGCTCCTTTGCCAAACGCGCTTGCTCCTCCTCGAGATTAACCATGTCAGCAAACGGCAGGTAGATCTCCGTCGATCCGACGACCGCGGTTGCGGCCCCCTTGGGCCGATCGCCGGATTGTAAATAGTCGGCTGCCCCGACCCGGGCCAAAAATCGCGCATAGGGCTCGCAATCGCGCAGCAAGGCGAGTTCGGAATCCGTCCCGAAAAAAACAACTCTGACTTCTTTCCCCGGCGGACAATTCATTTCCGCGCGCAGATTCCTGACGGCTCGAATGATGCTCATCACGAAATCCATTTTCCTCTCGGCTTCCTCATCCCTCCAAGCCGGCTCGAAGCTGGGGTACTTTTGGGTCACGATCGTTTTTCTATCTTTACCCAGCACCTGCCAAATCTCCTCGGTTACGAAAGGCATAAGCGGGTGGAGAAGCAACAATATCTGCTCCAGCAGCTCGAGCAAAAAACGTCGGCTTCGGCGAACATCACCGTCCAGCGTGCCGTTGAGACTCAGCTTGCTCATTTCGATATACCAGTCGCAGAACTCGTGCCATGTGAATTGGTAGAGGATGCCGGCATAGTCATTGAAGCGGTACGCATCAATCGCCCTGCGCGCTTCGACGATGGCGGTGGCAAGGCGGGAGCGGATCCAGCGGTCGGCAAGACCCAAATCACTGTGCGCTAAGGCGGCTTCGGCCGTTCGCTCGGCACGCTCGCTCGCTGGCACGTTCATCAAGACGAATCTGGACGCGTTCCACAGCTTGTTGACGAAATTCTGATAACCCGCGATACGCTCTTCCGCCAATCTGATATCTCGCCCCATGGCGGCCATGGCGGCCAAGGTGAAACGGAAGGCGTCGGTCCCATATGTGTGCATCACGTCCAAGGGATCGATGACATTGCCCTTGGACTTCGACATCTTCTGCCCCTCTTCATCCCGAACCAGGGCGTGGATATAGACGTCGCGAAAAGGGACTTCGTCCATGAACTTCAATCCCATCATGATCATTCGCGCAACCCAGAAAAAAAGGATATCAAATCCGGTCACCAGCGTGGAGGTCGGGTAAAACGTCTTGAGATCCTCGGTCCTCTCCGGCCAGCCTAAAGTGGAGAATGGCCAAAGCCCCGATGAAAACCAGGTATCAAGAACGTCAGGATCTTGAACCAAATCGCCTGCGCCGCACTTCGGGCAGCCCGCCGGCATTTGCCGCCCGACCAACGGACTCGCATCCTTGGTCAGTATATATTCGCCGTTCCGAGACTCGACTATATTGCCCGCATCGCAGCGCCGGCAGTACCATGCCGGGATCTGATGACCCCACCAGATTTGCCGCGAAATACACCAGTCTTTGATGTTTTCCATCCACGCAAAGTAAGAATTGGCCCACCCCTCGGGGATCATCCGAATCTTTCCTTCGCGAACCACCTCAATCGCGGGTCCGGCCAGGGGCTTGATATTCACAAACCATTGAGGCGTCAGATAAGGCTCGATCACGGTCTGGCAGCGGTAGCAATGCCCCACGGCGAGTCGATGAGGTTCGATCTTTTCCAGAAAACCCTTCTCCTTCAACTCGGCAACAACATGCTTCCTGGCATCGATGCGATCTTTGCCACGGTAGCGCTCGACCCAATCCCCTTTTTCCCCCCGCGACAGGAAAGACGCCGCATCCACGCGCGCCTCGGCGTCGAAAATACTGATCTTTTCCAATCCAAAGCGCTCACCAATGTCAAAATCGTTGAAATCGTGTCCGGGCGTAATCTTAAGGGCCCCGGTTCCGAACTCCCGATCGACGAAGGAATCGAAGATCAGAGGGACAACGCGGTCGGTGATCGGCAAACGAATCCGTTTGCCCATGAAGGAAAGGTACCGCGGGTCTTCGGGATGAACCGCCACGGCCGTGTCGCCGAGCATGGTTTCAGGACGGGTTGTCGCGACAACGACGGCCTGTGATGGATCGTCGGCAACGGGGTAGCGGATATACCACAGGCTACCGTCCGTTTCTTCGTGGACCACTTCGATATCCGCCAATGCGGTCCTGCAGCGAGGGCACCAGTTGATGAGCCGCTGCGCGCGGTACAGCAGCCCGTCTTCCCAAAGTCGGACAAAGGCTTCGCGCACCGCGAGGGAAAGTCCCTCGTCCATCGTGAACCGCTCGTGGCGCCAATCACAAGACACACCCAGCGCTTTCAGTTGACGCAAGATGGTGTTGCCCGCCTCCCCCTTCCATGCCCAGACTTTGTCGATGAAGGCATGCCTCCCGACTTGGGCGCGGGTCAACCCCTCGTTTGCCAGACGCCGCTCAACGACGTTTTGCGTAGCGATCCCAGCATGATCCGTACCCGGAACCCAGAGAACGCGGTAACCGTCCATTCTCTTATAGCGGCAGAGAATATCTTGTAGCGTGTTGTTCAGCGCGTGCCCCATGTGCAGCGATCCCGTCACATTCGGTGGCGGGATAACCATCGAAAAGTAAGGCCCTGTCCCATTCCCAGGCTCAAATAAACCCGAGTCGACCCAGCGGGAATACCACTTGCCTTCAACATCTTTGTGAGAATAGGCTTTTACCAGCTGCATAGGATTATATTTTCTTTATTTCCTGCACCTTGCCCGTGGCCTCCAGACATTCCTGAACCACATCAACCAGTTCGATAAATTTCGTTTTTTTCGTTGCCGTGGTGGCCATGGCGCGCG
>JBFJTQ010000354.1:0-4393 GCA_041625275.1 Binatia bacterium
GACGAAAAGAACTTTCACGTGGTGCGTGCAGTCGGGGTAGCAATCTTGATTGTAGCGGCGCCAGATATTCACGTAAGAGAAGTTGGACCATGAAAGCACCTAGCGAAACCTTTCCTTTCCCAGGCATACCCACGACGGCGGATGGATCTGAAGCCGTGGTTTGGGTGGAGACCAATATTACGCAAGGAGCGTGTGCGTATCCGATCACTCCTTCGACCAACATGGGAGGAGGATACCAAGTTGCCGTTGCCAATGGGCAGCGCAATCTCTGGGGCGAACCCTTGGCCTTCATCGAGCTTGAGTCGGAGCACAGCTCTGCCAGCACCTGTGAGGGATTTGCGCTTGCCGGCGGCAGAGTGGCGAATTTCACTTCCGGTCAAGGATTGATCTTAATGAAGGAGGTTCTTTACGTTATCGCTGGCAAGCGACTGCCTGTGGTGTTTCATATCGGTGCCCGCGCACTGACGTCGCAAGGGTTGAATATCCACGCGGGCCACGACGATGTGATGGGGGTTGCGGATTGCGGCTGGGGCATGCTCTTTGCGCGCAGCGTGCAGGAGGCCGCGGATTTAGCGCTGATCTGCCGCCGCGTCGCCGAGGAAGCGGAGACTCCTTTCTTAAATATTCAGGACGGCTTTCTCACCACCCATACCATTGAAAGCCTGCGCCTTCCCGAGGCGGAACTGATGAAAAAATTTGTCGGGGATCCCAACGATGAGCACCGCTTGCGGAACTTGATGGATCCGGGGCATCCGATCATGAGCGGGGTCGTGCAGAATCAGGACAGCTACATGAAAGGAAAGATCGCGCAACGATATTTCTATGATCGTGTTCCGCGGATCATGAAGCGGGTCATGAACGAGTTCTACACGTTGACGGGCCGATACTACGGGACGATTGATCCGTATCAGATGGAGGATGCCGACTTTGCGATCGTGGGCATGGGAAGCCTCGCGGAAACGGCGACGGCCACGGCAAGATTTCTCCGGGAACGGGAGGGCCTGAAGGTCGGTACGATTCATGTCACCAGTTTCCGACCCTTCCCCGGACCCGAAATCGTGGCCGAGCTCAGTAACGTGAAAGCGTTCGCGGTGATCGAACGCATGGACAATCCCATCGGCCAGTCGAATCCGCTGACGGCCGAAATTAAGGCCGCGTTTGCCGATGCGTTGTCAGGGGCACCGGGCTATCCTGAGATCGATAAGGTGCCGCTGATCTACTCCGGCTCAGCCGGTTTGGGGAGCCGCGACGTACGCCCGGGCGACTTCGTGGCCGTGGTTAACCACATGCGCGGCAGGAAACCGCAACGCTATTTCGTCCTCGGTATTCAGCACGATCTGGCCCTAACGGCGGATCGCGAGCCCGATGTCCGCCCAAAGGGGGCGTTTTCGATGCGCGGTCATTCCGTCGGCGGCTACGGCTCGGTCACGACCAACAAAGTGATCGCGACCATCGTCGCGGATCTCTACGGTCTGCAGGTGCAAGCGTATCCGATGTATGGATCGGAGAAAAAAGGCCTGCCGACGACGTACTTTCTTACCGTGGCCGAAGAGATGATTCGGGCACATGCGGAATTGAAGCACGTTGATTTCGTCCCGCTCAACAACGTTAACGCCTTCAACCAGGGCAATCCGCTGATCGGCCTGGTGCCGGGGGGTACGGTGTTTATTCAACATTCGAGTAGCGATCCGGCGCGAGTCTGGAACGCGATTCCGGCCGGCGCGCGGCAGTTTATCCGCCAGAATCAAATTCGCGTTCTCGCTTTGGACGCCGTGAAAGTGGCTCAGGAGGTCACCAGCCACCCGGAGCTCGCCCAGAGGATGCAGGGCATCGTTCTTCTCGGAGTTTTTCTCCGCGTTGCGCCCTTTGATGGGGTGCGTCGTTCGAGCGATGCCGAAGTTTACGAAGCGGTGGAAAAATCGCTCAGAAAGTTCTTCGGAAAACGGGGCGAGCAGGTAGTCCAGGAGAACCTCGACGCGGTCAAGCGAGGGCGGAGCGAGGTTTTCGAGATCCCACGTGAAGTCATGAATTCCAGCGGCGAGGAGAGCCATCTATGAGCGAGGCGCGGGTGCGAGATTGGATGCACAAAGGGGTGATTACCTGCAACCCCGATACGCCGGTTGCAGACGTGGCCAAGACTATGGATGCAAAGGATATCAGCGCGTTGGTTGTGGTCGACAAAGCCGGCGATGCCATTGGGGTCATCTCGCGCACCGATCTTGTCAATGCACGGTTTATTCAGCCCTACTTAAAGCATTGGCGTGGCATGACGGCGGAGCATCTCATGACCAGGCCCGCCATCAGCATCTCGCCGGACGCGCCCGTGAGCGAGGCGGCTCAAAAAATCAATGAGAAACGGATTCACCGGTTGGTTGTGGTGGACAACTCGGCTGGTCGTATTCGGCCTGTGGGCATTCTGTCGGTAACCGACCTGGCCAAACAGGTGGGCAAGAGCAAGTAGCGGCGTTTGGAGGATTTTTTATGGCAGAGCAAGACAACGTCTTTAACCCGTTAGAGACAGTGCTTCAGCAGCCGGCTCATGTGCCCGGCAGAAAACGGCCCGGAGCGCCCATGGAAACGCATGAGGCCACCTTCGCCGATAGTCACGTCATTGAACTCGATCTCGATCGTTACGTGGATGATTTCAACCGGCGCGTCATCGGCGCCTATCAGAAGGGGCAGGCATCGACAGAGCTGCCGGCGGATCTCGGTGTTGCGCGCAGTCTGATTCCGCCCGGAACCGGAGCGCTGAGGGACTTTAGTTACATTGCCCCGGAAATTCCCGAGTTTGTCGCCGGGCAGTGTGTCGGGTGCATGACATGTGTGACCGAATGCCCGGATACGGCGATCCTCGGCAAAGCAATTCCTGCGTCGAGGGTCGAAGAGGAGTTGCGCAGAATCAGTGACGAGGGTGAGCGCGCGTGGGTGCGATCGCACTGGGCGCGTACGCGCAAGTACCTCGAGGTTCCGGAAAAGAAAGGCGAGGAGGGGGCGCTTTTCGGTATTTTTATTGATCCGACAAAGTGCAAGGGTTGCGCCGAGTGCGTCGAGGTATGTGAGTCTCTGAATTACAACGCGCTCAAAATGGTGGCAAAAGATGAGAAGACGCTGCCGCGTTATCGTTCAGCCTTTGATTTCTTCCGCCAGATCGGGCCGACGCCCAAGAATTATATCAACGAGCGGGCCCTCGCCGACTTCATGCTGGCAGAGGAGTCGGCGTTGCTTTACGTCGGTGGCGCGGGCTCTTGCATGGGGTGCGGCGAGGCAACCGCCATCAGGATGATGCTTGCGGCGACGGGCTTCGTTCACTCGTCGAAAAACGTTGGCATCGTCGCGGCCACCGGCTGCAATACCGTTTACGGCTCCACCTATCCGTACAATCCCTATTTGGTTCCGTGGACCAACTCTCTGTTCGAAAACGGCCCCGCGGATGCGATGGGCATTCGCGCGCGCTGGAATCAGATGGGCTGGCAGGAGAAAAAACTGTGGGTCTTTGGCGGCGACGGGGCAATGTACGATATCGGGTTCCAGAGTCTCAGCCGGATGCTGGCTAGCGGCATGGATATTAATGTCCTCGTCCTGGACACGCAGGTCTATTCCAATACGGGTGGGCAGGCTTCAACCGCATCCTTCGTCGGACAGGACGCCAAGATGGCCGTCATTGGCAAGGAATGGCGCGGCAAACGGGAGCGGCGAAAAGAATTGTCGCAAATTTGCATGATGCACGCGGATGTTTACGTGGCACAAACGACGCCGGCGCACATCAACCACTTCTACAGGGCGGTGATGGATGCCAACGAATATCCCGGTCCAGCGGTTGTCAACGTCTATACGACCTGTCAGCCCGAGCATGGAGTCGCGGACTGTAATTCCACGCGCCAAGCGAAGATGGCGGTGGACGCGCGCGCGTTTCCGCTCTTCATTTACGACCCACGCAAAGGGGAAAAGATTCGCGAGCGGCTGAGTCTGGTGGGTAACCCGGCGCAGAAGGAGGACTGGTGGACTCCGCCGCGGAGCGAGAAAGCTCTCACCTTTCTTGATTTCGCACGCACAGAAGGGCGGTTTGCCAAGCAGTTCGACACAAACGGCAATCCTTCCGCGACGCTGCTAGAAACCGAAGAAGATCGACTAAAGAATTGGCGCATGCTGCAGGAACTTGCGGGATTACGCTGAGCATTTTGTATTTCGCACCTAGCTGCTGTCAAATGCAATATTGGGATTGAACCCGAATTTCGCAGTAGAAAGGTTATTTGGGGAGTGCCGGGAAAACCTTTCATTGCGAAGCCAATGAATCTCTACCTCTAAGCGAATTTCGATGGCCTGTGCATAGGAAACCGAGCTCAAATCGAGGCCGATGGCTTGCCAAGTTGCAGCAACGACTTTGAAGCTGCGC
>JBFJTQ010000355.1:0-4392 GCA_041625275.1 Binatia bacterium
AGCGTTTCATGCGGCATTTAACTGGCAACCGTTCAGCAAAAAGAAAAACAAATGGCTGCGGGGTCTAGATGTTGGCGTGGGTTATCAGCTAGACCGAGTCCACCCGGACGAAAGCGGCCGCAATTTCTTCCGGGTTCGCACCACGGAACGGCAAAGATTGCGCCTTATCGAGGTGGAGCGCGACCTCGATTCGGAAAGCATGCGCCATTACATAACCCCGGGCTTTGGTTGGAGAATCGGTCCCTATTGGCTCCGGACCGCCCTCGGCTGGAACAATGGAAAGTTCGCCTCGGGAGGAGACGTCAAAGGCTTCATGTTTCGCATCGCCCACGAACTCTTCGTGTACAGCCCCAAAGGCTTCTTCACCGGCTCGGTCAACACCCCGGGGGCCGTAATGCTCTTCACTGGCTTTGAGCGGGTTGACTATGACACCGATAACAATGGCCTGCGCAACTGCAGCAGCGCTGGAGGAAGCTGCGAGGGCGCATATGCCCGTAATGCCAACGTTGGGTTCTGGTATTTCATCCGCCCCCGGCTCAGCGTCGGGGCCGAGTATGGCTTTTACCATGTGAACAAAATTGGCCGGGGCGCTGACGACCTCAAAGGCGTCAGCCGAGGCGACAGTGTTGATTTCAACACGCTGGAGTTCGGAATCCGATACGACTGGTGAGCCCATTAACATTTGCGAGGGGAGCCGCCGAGCTCCCCTCGCGCAAAGACACAGAAGTGTGGGCCGGTAATCCCCTTGAGTAGGGTTTGAACGGAAAGGCAATTTACCATGACGAAGAAACTGATTCCCTTGTGCATCGTAACAACGCTATGTCTCCCCGTGCTCTCGTGCAGCCGTCCTCCCGGCATCGGTCTGGGCGGTCGTTACTTGGACGGCAAATCCGAACTGCTTAAGCATAGGGGCGCTGATATCGGCAAAGCAGTCGCCCTGCTCGAGGAGGTGGCGGCTCGGGATCCGCTTTACAAGGACAGCCTGACGTTGCTGGCCCGGGCATACTATCGCAACGGTCGTTATCGGGACGCGCGGCAGATCGTGAGACGTGCTCTGGCAGCCGACCCTAACGACGAAATCGCCTGGATCATGCTCGGCCTGACGGACTTACAACTCGGTGTTAGTGAACGCGGATTGAACTCGCTCAAAGGAGGGATCACTCTGCTCAGCAAAGCATCGAAGCCCGGGTTCAGGGGAATCCAATCCTGGGACCGCAACGGCGCCGTGCGCCGCGCCATTTCGCGTGCTGCTTTCGCGACCCTCAAGGGCGGAGCGGACAAAAACCAGATCATCCGCAGCAGCGAACAACTGATCCAGGCCGTGGATCAAGAAGAGTGGATGGGAACGATTGAACAGGAAGAAGAACAGCGGATGGGTTTATGATTTCGAGCCATGTAACTCCCGGTGCTCCTAGTTCACGCCCCCGTCGCTATCCCGTCGGTACAGGTCTTCGATCTTATCATCCCTTGCCCGATCGCCCTCGTTTTCGAGTTCTCGACCAAGCCATTCATTGGCGGCGATGACCTCTTCCGCCTTCGCCCTTTCGCCTGTGACCATGGCTCGGTTTTCGACAATCGCCTTTCGAAGTCGCCTGTCCGGGTCCCAGTATGCACCGGAGGGATGACTTCTCTCAAGGAAATTTAGCCAATCTTCGCTACCTTTGAGCGCATGAGCGATTTCCATGAATCCGTCTCTGGCTTCATTGGAGCGAACCAAGAGAAGACCGTAATAGAGCCTGGCGAGATGATCGTCGGAATAGATGGCGAGACTTTTCACAAGCGCCTTACGGGCCGCAGGGAACTGTCGCGCTTCGTAGTAGGCTCGTCCGACATAACTCCAAATGCCTTCACCGCGGAGCGCAAAATTGAATCGGTAACGAGGGTCTTCATCAGCCACGGGCAATAGGTGCCCAAGGGCTGCTTGAGGCTCGCCGGCGATCAGAGCGAGGCGCCCCTTTTGCACCGCGCCGGCGGTGCTAAAGGGAACGCAACCCGAAGCAGTTTGAAGGAAAGCGATCAAAGAGAGCACCGTCACCATGGACCGGTACCGCAATGTTGGCTTTTTCATTCACTTTTCTCCCACAAAGGTAAGCCGAAGGCTTCTACCTTTGGGGCGATCTCACGCCGAGCGCCATCTCAGCGCCGGGATGCTCGTCGGACGAATACCTTCGCGCGATTAAGTTTCTTGGAACTTCTTTGACATAAACATCGTTTATTTAGTTATAGTTCCTGTTTAGCTCATCGATCGAGGGCCGTTCGGATCTCATACCAAGCAAAGGGGACGCCAGATTGGGCATGAAGCAGCATGCATCGACGCCTCTTAAATTTTTCCAGCCAGCGCCCCTCACCATCACCTCCAATGCAGAGATTAACCAACTCGCCAGATTCCTTCTCCGGCGCGGGCAGACGTCGCGCTCTGAAACAGGCATGCCTAGCCGAGAGAGCAATTCCGGATGTAAAGAACATGGGGCAAAAAGCGCGACAAATCGTTTTAAAAGAGAAAAAAGCCGTGGCGCCGGCAGGCCCGTTTCCAGGCGGGTGCAGATCTGACTGAGCACGGCGATTATGACCCGGATGCTCGAATCCATTAAGGAAACACGACCATTGAGTTTCACTCTGGGAAAGCGCAGGGCCTCCCGCGAAGAGTTCGAGAAAGTTGCTCTGCCCCATCACGACCGCCTCTACACCGCGGCATTTTATCTCACCAGGAACGAGGCCGACGCGGAAGAGTTGGTTCAGGAAGCTTATCTCAGAGCTTTTCGTTTCTTCCATCAATTCGAGCCCGGAACAAACTGCAGAGCATGGTTGCTCTCGATACTGAGAAACGTATTTATCAACCGCTACCGCCAATCCAAGCAGCAACCGGGAATGGTCAACTGGGAGACGATCGACGAGACCTACGCCGCAATGGTAGCCGAGCATGAAATGCAGGACAAAACGAATCCAGAGACCGTGTTATACTCTCGCGCCATGGATTCTGAGGTCCAGCAAGCATTAAAGGAGCTGCCCGAAGATTTCCGTACCGCAATTATCCTGGTGGACATCGAGGAGCTAAGCTACGATGAAGCGGCGGAGATTATGGAATGCCCCGTGGGAACCGTGCGCTCCCGATTGTCCCGCGGACGCCGCTTATTGCAGGTGCGCCTAAAGGAATATGCCGAAAAACAAGGCCTGTTGAGAAAATAGCGCTCGTGGGAATTTTTCCGGCTAGGGAATTGTTTAATGAATTAAGGAACCCAAAGGACGAGACAAGGAACGATAGCTCCATGCAGTGTGAGGAATACAAAGAAATCACGGCAGCCCATGTCGACGGAGTGCTGTCTGCCGAAGAGCGGAGGGCAGCTGAACTCCACATCGAAACTTGTTCGTCCTGCAAAGCGATCTTCGCGTGGGAAAGCGCGACAAGCGGAAACTTAAAATCCAGCCTGCAACGTGTTCCCGCACCATTGGGCTCAAAGCAGAGACTGATTGATCGTCTGGAGAGAGAAGCTCAAGGCTGGAAATCGTCGAGCTGGTCCTTTACGAACCCCCGTTTGGCGGCCTCTTTCGCGCTATTGCTAGTCGTCGTCCTAGTGACCTTCGTAATGCGGAACGGCGCCGATGAAGACTTCTTGAGCGACGCCGTGGTTCAGTATCAAACGGCGATCGCCGAGGATCCGGGTGCCTCTCGGCGGGCCGGGCTGTCAACCCCAGCGGCCCGCCGCCTGGATCTAAGTCCCTGGGGCTTTCGCTTGTATGCGACAAAAACCTATCGCGTCAAGGGACAAGAGAGACGGGTGTTCGCGTACCAAGGAGGCGCCAACCAATATGTCGTCGCGCAGGAGTTCGACGGCGCAAGGATTTCAGCTTCGTTCAAAACCACGACAGTTCGTGTCAAAGACCGGGATTTCTTCAGTCACAGTCAGGCCGGGGTAAACCTGGTCGCCTGGAAAGACAAAGGCATGGTTTGCGTGCTTGCATCAGACCTGCCGAGTGAAAAGCTTCTGTCTCTCGCAAATCAGATTGTTGAAAGAAGTTAACCATTCGGAAAAAGCCCCTGGGGGCCTTCGGCTACTTCTTCCGAGTGTCACGATTTTGACCTCAGGCCTCTATTTCGACCCGTCAGAAAAAATGCAACGCAACCCTTTGAGCTCTTGACCAGGTTGCGCGCGAGCTTCACCTCGGCGCGGAGGTCCAACCACGTCTTTCGGAGGAATATTCAGGGGCGCGCTCAAGCCGTGACGGGTCCGATCATATGCACCGCCTCCGGTCCAATTTCAGCGATAGCCTCATCGCCTTCATGTACATGAAAAACGGGAAACAAATTGTGGTCCAGGCGCGCCGACAACAAGAAATCTCCACAAAGCCCCGAGACTCGATCGTATCGCAACCCGGGCATCACATTCGTGACCT
>JBFJTQ010000356.1:0-4390 GCA_041625275.1 Binatia bacterium
ATTCCCAATTACTACCTGCAACAATGCTACGATGAAATCCCGGCTTTCCAGACAATCGACCCTATAACAATCCGCACAAGCTTCAAGTCGCTACGACTCGCTCTGTACGATGAAAGACGGGAGAAGTTGGTTAGTTTTCGCTCGTTGACGGCTCTTGACGCGGGGACACCTTGGAGTTTGCATTGTCGGCAGTAAAAAATTTACCGCCACTTTATTGGCGGAGAAGGGAGGGAGTCGAACCCTCCGGGGACCTTACGGCCCCCAAACTGGTTTTGAAGACCAGCGGCACCACCGGGCACCTTCCTTCTCCAGGTTTGTGATTTCAATAATTAGACCGATCGGGCCTTTTCGGCAAGAGGGCGTGTTGCGAAATTATTGCGCTTCTGCCGGATTCGATGGTTTTCCCCGTTCTTCGCATACGCCTCTTGCGCTGTTACCGGGCCGCTTGCCAAACCGATATCTTGCCAACTAGGTGAGAGAATCTCGGCTCGGCTAAAGCCGGGGTTAAGAGCCGCGATGACGAGCGCGCGGAGGTCTTCGGCACGCGAATCTGGATGCCTTTTTTCTTCCTCAGCCAGTCCTGTTTCGTTGGATTCTGCGGACACCTTCCCCGCGCGATGGCTTTTTAGTGAAAAGGCGGTGCGGGACGAGTGGCCTCCATCGTCCTTTTTGCTAGTGGCCCATTTTAAGATTGACAACGATCCAGAGCGGCTATATTAGGTTACCGAAAATAAGCACTGAGCCGGGCAGCCCGAAAGTGACGGCTGCCATTATTTTTGTCATCGCGGGAGGAGAACTCTATGATCACAATCCTGAGCCCACGCCCGCCGCGTGGCGAATCGTCATTGAGGCTCGCTACGCGTCTGCCTGACCTAAACGGCAAAACTCTCGGATTGATCGACAACGGAAAACGCAATTTTGACGTCTACCTCGATCGAACCGAAGAGTTGCTTAGAGAAAAATATGATTTTGTCACGATACGGCGGCGGAAGCCCTCGCCGTTAAAGGGCATCCCGCAGGAACTTTTTGAGGATATTGCGGATCACTGTGACACGATCATTACCGGCAGCGGCGATTGAGGTTCATGTTCGTCGTGGAGTGTCCACGATCTAATACAGTTTGAGAAACGCGGCGTACCTGGCGCCGTCATATGTACAGACGTGTTTGAACTGACGGCGCGCGTCCAGGCCAAGGCTCTCGGTCTGCCGGAAACCGGTATTGTCATTGTGCCTCATCCATTTAGCGGCGTGCATCCCGACGAGGTTAAGAAGAAAGCGACGGCAGCCATCGAGCGGGTGATCGCGGCTTTGGTGCAACAATCCTCCAGTCCCGGGCCAGGTTTACTCTAGGGTTATCCTCTGGCCCGCCAGAATCGGGTTCAATATGGCGCTGAAATCTGAGCGAATCCAAATCGAGGATGCCCTGGAAGAAGTGAACCGCTATTTCTATTCCAGAGGAATGACGGACGGCTTGCCGGTAATCCCCCCAACCGAAGAACGCGTCTTGAGGATGTTGACGGGAGTTAACCTGGATTCGGATCATCCAGTCGCTTTGCTTCCACCGGCGTGGACACCGGCTACGGTGGAATCCATCGCTGTTAATGCCGTGATGGCCGGTTGCTTGCCCGAGCATATGCCGGTGTTGGTCACGACGGTTGAGGCGATGGCGCGGCCGGAATTCGTTCTCTTGGGAGTTCTTGCGTCCACGGGTGGTTACGGTGTTTCCGTGATGCTTAATGGGCCGATCAGGCGGCAGATTGATTTGAATTGCACGAACAACCTGTTCGGACCGGGAAAACTTACCAATGCGGCGATAGGGAGAGCGTTGCGCCTGATTCAGCTCAACATCGGCGGTGTCATTCCCGGGGTGACGGACAAGTCTTGCCACGGCTGGCCAGGCAAATACACTCTATGCTGGGGTGAAAACGAAGAAGCGTCGCCCTGGGATCCCTACCATGTGGATCAAGGTTACGCTCGTGATGCGAGCACGGTGAGCGTATTCGCCGCAGGTTCTCTGGTGCGGACGGGGGCTGGCTGGACGACCACCGCCCTGGGTGCTCTGCAGTCACTCGCCTACGGCATGAGACCCGTGGGGCCGATGCTTCAGGGACTGGGCAATGGCGCAAAGCCTTTGGTTGTCTTGGGTCCGGAGACCGCGCACCAGATTGCCCGAGATGGTCTCTCGAAAGCGGAAGTTCGAGACTACTTGTTTGCTCACGCGCGCTGCCGTTTTGAAGAGAATTACCATCCCGACAGCGGCGAGAAACTCAGTTTTGACGAGATGTTGAAATGCTCCACTAATCTGTGGCCGGACGGCACGGTGAGCATCGCCGACAAAACCGAGGATATCGCCGTTGTGGTGGCGGGCGGCCCGGGACGCCAATCTGTCTTTTTTCCCGCCAACGCGCGTTCCACACCAGTAACGCTGCGAATTGATCCTGACATCATTCCAAACTGACCGGCGGGAGACGCTTGCGAACTTCGAAGAACTGAGCAAGCTTTATACCTCCCTGGTGAAGTAGCGCATAGTCCCGCTTTCGCATTCAGCGGGATCAAGAGGAGGGCTCTCTCCATTGCGGTTCAACATGATCGCTTTGAATATGAAAATGGGGGGCGCCGACCGCAACGCTCGTTTGACCTGCAAATCGAGGCTTTAATGATACCCCCAGAAGACAGAGCCACAACGGTTACCTCGACCGCGATGTGCCAGTTGGGATGTGCGACTCGTGGTTCTCAAGATACCACGCCGCGAGTTCCTCGCGACTCGGGAACCAGATGCCTCTGTGAGATTTCGCGAACTCGACGAAGGCGCGCAGTGCGCCAATACGATGCGCCTGGCCGATGACGTGTGGATGCAGCCCGACGTTCATGATGCGGCCGGTCGCCGCGCCCTCGGCGTAAAGTTGGTTGAAGCATGATTTAAGCGTCTCAAGCCCGCTTGACGCCGACATGCCGCCGCGGGCGAAAACGTTGAAGTCATTGATGTCATTCGAATACGGCACGCAAACGATTGGGCCATGACGGGTATTGATAAGATACGGTTGGTCGTCGTTCAAGTAGTCGCAGTAAGCGATCACCCCGAACTCTTTCAAAAAGGCCGGCGTGTGCACCGTGCCACGGATTGCCGACGATAACCAGGCCTTCGCCGGCCGGCCCACGACTTCCTGGTATTTATCGAGGGTGCGTTTGATTATCGCGCGCTCCTCCTCCGGCCGATCCGCGTAGTAGGTCAAGAGATCGTTCTGAGCCCAGTTGTGCGGCACCAACTCCCACCCGCGCTCTTTGACCGCCTCGACAATGCGGCGCCGCTGCACCATGATGAGTCCATTGACGGTGCAAGAGGGTTTGACGCCGCAGCGGTCAAACATGTCGATCAGCCGCCAGATCCCGACTCGCTGGCCATACTCGCGCCAGGTCCAGTTTGCAGTGTCCCAGACGTCGCCAGGCAGGGCGTGCGGAATAGTCATTGGCCCGCCTGTAAACAAAGGCTCCTTTTGGCCCGGCCGGCACTTCTCCCAGTACTCGAGGTTGATCGTCAGAATCAGCGCCAGGCGTGCACCGCGGGGGAAGCGCAACGGACGTCGGTCCGGCAACGGAACGTAATCGTAGGATGACGGTGAATCTTGGTCGCTCATGGCACGCTCCAGTCACTGCGTTGGAGATGAGATCGGCAATGCTGTTTCTACCCTGTCGCCAGGGCTTGTTTCCATTTGGTCAGCAGGGCGGCATCGAGTTTGAAAAGGTTGTTTACGATTTCTCTCAACTCTTCACCGGTCACCGGGTCGACATCCAGCCGGGCTTTCTTCGCCTCGGCTTGAAATTCCGGATCTTTCAACGTGTCGAGAAAAGCTTTGCGCAGGATTTGCAACCGATCTTTCGGAGTTCCTGGAGGCAAAACGAAGGGACGAGCCACCGTGCCGTAGTCATGGACGCCGGCCCGAATCAACTGGCGCGCTTCATCGGTTCTTGCATGGTCGATGGCCAAGGGAACCCCGGGGAGGTCGGGATGCGCCTTGGGAATTAATTGCAGCACCATGACTACCTGGTCCGACTCCAGCTCCTTGCGCCAGGTTGACTTGAACGACTCCCAGGCGTTGCAGATGCCCGCCACCTCTCCGCTGTTGACGGCAAGCCGGATGTCGGCGCTTCCTTTATAACCCGAGACGAGTTGAATCGGCAGGCCAAGCGTCGCTTTGAGGAGCTTAGGGATATCCTCGTTGGCGGCGCCCGGTGCCTGCCCGCCAATCTTGACGGGAGTCTTCGCGGCGATCCATTTATCCATGCTGATAATGCCGCTTGCTCTTGAAAAGCCCATCATAAAGTTGTCCTGAAACGGCGCGCCTATGTACTCCATTTTGCGCGATTCGAATTGAATCCCCGGCTGGCCGAGC
>JBFJTQ010000357.1:0-4386 GCA_041625275.1 Binatia bacterium
GCGGCGGTTACCCTCGTCTACGGGTCACATTGAGCTCGATGCGATGTGCTTACTAACCAGGAAGCATTCCCAGCAAATGCGCTTCTTATTATGGCGGCCTGCGTTGCGCAGCGGATACGTGGTCCGTCGGTTGTAGCCCGCTGTCTATAATTTTTCCCTACTACTCTAAATCCCCCGGCACGGTTCTTCGCCGGGACTTATGGCCCTGTCCTCCTCGGTCTTTAGGCCGCACCTACGGTATTTCGGCGCACAGCCGAGAATTTCACGTTGGAAAAATTCCAGCTAGCGTACCACTCTGCAAAGATCTGCGGATGAATCTCTTGTGACAGCCCGTCGTCTTTTAATTGCGTTGGTGTAATTATCGCTTCTTCATAACTTCCTTCATGGTTTTCTCGTGCTTGTTCAGAACAGCGATATATTTTTCCACAATCTTGGTCGTCTGAGCGGCATTGGCCTTTTTTACGTCATGAATGAAACCGGTCTTTTTGGCCCACTTCAAGAAAGACGGGCTTTCCAGGGCCTTGAGGATCGCCTTTTCCATCACCTCCGCAGCCCCGGCGGGCGTGCCAGGCGGCATACCGATAAGATATGTCCCGCTGCTCAACGGCACGATTTCATCACCCGCAGCTCCCAACTGTTCCACGACGGTAGGCACATCCAGGGCAAGCGGATGGCGTTCAACATCGAGGGTGGCAATGTTGCGGAGATCCTCTTTCCAGGGCTGCTGGCTGGGAACGGTCCTTACCACGAGGTCCGCCTCACCCGAGATCACAGCCGGATTCATGACTGCCTGACCTCCATAGCCCGTTACGTACTTATATTCTTGGTCCAATGCCTTCATGATCATGACCGTAGGAGGAACTGGAGTTCCCGTGAGACCAACCTCGGCGATAAAAGGCGGGCGCCCCAAGTTCTTCAGGTCTTTAAGCAAACGGAGCGGTGATTTAGCCGACGCCCATACCGCAAACGGAGCGCTGAACGGGGAACCCACCCAAACAAACTTGCGCACATCATACGGGGCATCGCCCAATATGATCTGAGGGATAATGAGAGTGCCCACAACAAACGTCCCCAGGGTGTAGCCGTCGGGTTTCGACGTAAACACATTTGAGGCACCGATGCGGGCCCCTCCACCGGGAATGTTTTGAACGATTATAGAGACCTTCAGGTCTTTCCCCATTTCCCGTACCAATGCGCGGGTTAGCACGTCTACTCCACCCCCAGGATTGAACGGGACAACCCATCGGATTGATTTGACCGGAAAGGGTTCGGCCCCGACCGTGAGGCTGAGATTAAACCAAAGGGTCACTGTCAAGAACACCGAAAAAATGAGGATTCTTTTCATGCCAACCTCCTTTCCTTTCACAAGCTCATTGCCTCAGGCAACGGAATCCTGAGCCAACGAAAACCAGCCTTTTCGTTGAGTGCCGACTCTTCGAGATCTGAGTGCTTGGTAGTTGGGGACGGACACAAACAGTCATCCCCAGACCAAGGACAAAAAGGTTCTACACGCCTAATTGTCGAGATCTAAGGTCACCTTAAACGATCTGGAAGTTTTATGACAAGGCCCGGTCTCAAAAAAATTTCTTGGCCGATTTTCGAACTGCACCCTGCGGCAACTTGCAACGTTAGGAACAAGCATTGCTCGTAGAGCGAAGCGGAACCTCCCAACGGGATGCAGTAGCAGGTAGGCCAGCAACATCGGGGAACGGAGGCTAACTGGATTCTCACGCTCAGTGAATTGCGGATCGGCTACCAGTTGAATCATAGGGTCGGCAAAGATCGACCCATTTTGGCGTAAGGCATGATGCAACCCGAGTTGTCGCTGTCGGCGAGATATTCCGTTTGGCTTAAGCGGCAGAAGCTAATATGATTTATTTCGCAAGGAAGACGCTGTCGAGTACCCACATTCTTCTTTCTCTTGAATTTCCTTCGCCGGTGAACTTATGCGAAACGCCGCGAATCAAAAACATGAACGGACGCAGAACTCTACTAGCAGTTTAAATAAAGGCTGAAGGAGGTGATTATGAAAAGATTATATTTTCTACGCACGATCGGCTGTTTGTCCGTTGTCATCGCACTTGGGATTTATGTGTTAGCCATTGCAACTCATGCGTTCCCTGCCGAGGAGCCGTTCTACGCAGGAAAACAAGTTCGCATCATCACCGGCTTTGCGCCCGGGGGCAGCATCGACTTACGGGCCCGCCTTTTCGCACGTCATCTGCCTAAATGGATTCCCGGCAATCCCACCATAATCGTCCAAAGCATGCCCGGTGCGGGAGGATTGATCGCGGCCAACCACACCTTCGGCGTTGCCAAACGCGACGGCTTGACAATGATTCACTTTCCTTCCAGCACAATCATGAACGTTTTTCTGGCACCGGCCAAAGTCAAGTATGACATTAGAAAAACACCCGTGATTTGGGTGCAGGAAGACAGTTGGCTGACGGTCATTGATCCCAAAACGACCGGTGTTTCCGCACCGAAAGACATTGCGCGCAGTTCGGTAAAACTGGCTGCCGGCGGTTCGGGAGTTACGAGCCTCAGAAGCCTTAGACCGAAGCTGGCTTTAGAACTGTTTGGGGTTAACCATGCTTGGGTGACCGGTTACCGCGGCACCGCAGGGCTGCTGGCGGCTTTCGAACGTAGCGAAATCCATATGTTCGAAGTCCCGATGGCGAGCTATAAAGCGAGCATTCAACCTCGAGAAAAAGACGGTACAATGTCCATTCTATGGCAAACCGGAGTCTTGTCGGCAGACGAAACTTTCAAGCGCTCATCCATCATGGGAGATATCCCGACTCTGTCCGACCTGCTGCCGAATGACAAAAGAAAGGGCGCGGCCTGGGAGGCCTGGAAAGCCGCGGTCGTGCCCCAGGCTTTTCAAAGTTCAATTGGACTGCCTCCGGACGTGCCGCCGGAAGCCATTGCCATTCTGAGTGACGCGCTTGAGAAAATGGAAAAGGATCCGGCTTACCGCAAGGATGCCGAACAAATCTTGGGTCTCGGAAGTGATGCGGTGGTCGGCAAAGAGGCAAGCCAACTGGTCAACACGGGTCTCACGAAGTTATTCGATGAGTACAAAACCGGCGTCCAATATCTGCGCGACCTGAGCCAAAAGAAAAGCAAAAAGTAAGGGAAGAAATCGGCACGGAAAGCATCCACTCAATGCTTCGACTTTCGCCCGAACTTGGCATCGGACCGCGCCCATACAGTTTTACCTAGCGGTTCGCCCTTTCGCCATTATCGGCGGTTCGACCGCATTGACCTGCGTCACATGAGCTTCAAGGCAGTGCGCCGCTCGCTCGGGATGTCTGCGTCTCCGAATAAACTTCTTCTTCGAAGCTTTTGTGCAGATTTCAACGCGCGCGCAGCGTGTCAAGAACCTTTTTCAGTTTTTCTGCTGAGCCACGCCCACGGCCCGCAAGTTGTATCGAATGATGAGGTTTTGGTCTTCCGTGGATTCCTTTAGGACCGAATCTCCGGCCCTCATCATTCTGATCATTACGTCCTGGCAAATCGGCATCTTGTGGTTAGAGTCGGGATAGCCTCCCACTTGTTCGTGGAGCTTACCCGACTCCACATCGACGTGAAGTTTTCCATTGTGCCTTGCACCGTTTAGGATTGCCAGGAGCCGGTTTTGAAAATCCCATGCAGTCGGCGGCATGACTTTCTCCTTTCGAGTTGGTCAAGTCTAACGCTCTATTACCACAGGGTGTCAATAATCCCGCGCATTATGGCTAACGGCAGGAATCCTCTCGGCGAGACGATCAAGGATGAGCAACGATATCAGTTTTCCATTGCCAAAGAAACCTTTCGAAGGCCGCGTTTTCTAACGCGGAGACACCCGTTTGCCCTATGTTTCGCAAGGCCGCATCTCGCGCGCACCAATTACAATGAGGCCCCTCTTGCCAGCAATCTGAGCGTGCGGACATTCCAGCTAGTTTGCGATGCAGTGGTCAGACGGAACCTCAGAAAATCCCAAAACGCAAATGGGGGAAAATTCTAAGGCGCTTTCGCCAAATTGTGTAAGGATGTCTTAAATTCTCTCGATCCCTCACATTGGTACCAGCATTGAGCATGGCCTTTAGCACACGCCATCCAGAGCGCGCGCCCAAATCTGGGCGGTTGTCGGATTCTTTGACGGGCTTTTCTCCGAACGGAAGCGATCAATACCGCTTAGCCGAACGCCGTTTCGACCTCGCGCACTTCCATCTTCGCGACGTTCGCTCCCAGCTTGATGCCGGCCGCTGCTACCTCCGCCTGGAACGACTTGTTTTTGGCTTCAAGGTCGGCCTTGTCTTTGTAGCTCCTGACCCAAATAAACTCATTCTGCGAACGGTTCACCCACGTCCCGACAATCGGCAGCCCGATGCGCTCGTGCAC
>JBFJTQ010000358.1:0-4372 GCA_041625275.1 Binatia bacterium
CATGATGTTGCCCTTGTGCATGAGGTTCACGCTCTTGCGTTTGTTCGCCAGCGACCATTTAATCGCAGCGCGGACCAGGCGCTCGGTGCCTTCCACGGAAACCGGCTTGAGACCGATCCCGGCGGTTTCAGGAAAGCGCATCTTGGTGAATTCCTTGGGGAACGCCTCCTTAAACAAGGCCTTGAACTTCTTGTTCTCCGCGGAGCCGTTGGGAAATTCGATGCCGGCGTAGATATCCTCCGTGTTCTCGCGGAAAATCACCATGTCCACGTATTCCGGATGAACTACCGGAGAGGGCACCCCTTTGATGTAACGCACCGGGCGTTGGCAAACGTAGAGGTCGAGCAATTTGCGCAGCGCCACGTTCAAGGAACTGATACCTCCCCCGATCGGTGTGGTGAGCGGCCCTTTGATTCCCACGAGAAATTCCGAAAACGCCTGCACCGTCTCATCGGGAAGCCAGGTATTGAACATTCTGAATGACTTCTCGCCCGCGAAAACTTCCATCCAGTGAATCTTTCGTTTGCCCTTGTAGGCTTTCTCCACCGCTGCGTCGAACACGCGCACCGAAGCACGCCAGATATCCCGGCCGGTCCCGTCACCCTCGATGAACGGCAGGATCGGGTTATCCGGAACTTGCAGTTCCTTTGCTGCTGACATCGTTATTTTTGCACCATCATTAGGAACTTTTACTACCTTGTATTCTGCCATGGCCTCCTCACCTGTAAAAATAGCCTAAGGGAATTTTTGCAGATCCTAAGCACCCTTAGGCTACTTTTTGAAAATGGTTTTTGTTGGTTTTGGCATAGCGGATTTTCTTCCGCTAGTCAAGGTATGTGGCTTGCGTAGCGCCGCTCCAAACAGTTAGTCCCATGCTTCGCCCGCCCTGGCCACGCAATGGTACGCTCCTCGCAACCGTATTCATCCCTAGCGCGCATTTCTCACGTCCAGGAGCCAGCGGGAGGCGAGCTCTTCAGAGCAAGGCAATGGGCCTCTGCCTTGGGGCGGCCCGGAAAATGGGTTGCTGGCAGGAACGCCTGAGGAAAAGGGCACGTTCACAGCCAAGCACAAAAAGGGATTGGCACTGTTCGCTCCCGTGCCTCGCTCTTCCGAACTCGCCTCCCGACTGACACAGTGACATCAAGTCTCATCTGATTGTGAGAAAAGCGGGCTAGGCTCGCGCCCGGAAATCTATTAGGCGGTGATTAGAGACCGGCTATCCCTGCCGCGATTCTTTGGATCGCCTCTTCAATGTCAGGGCGGCTCACATCGCGGTGCGTAACAAGCCGCACTCGGGCTACGTCGACGGCCCCGGCGAGGACCAAGCGCTTTTTGAGCTTCTCAATCAGTTGGGAGGCGCTCATGCCGGTTTTGCTGATGTTGCAAATGACAATATTGGTTTGAACTTTCTCGGGATCAATTTGGATGCCTGGAATCCTGGCCAGACCTCGCGCGAGGATTTGTGCGTTCGCATGGTCAGCCGCGAGCAACTTCGGTCCCTCTTCCAGAGCGACAAGCCCCGCTGCCGCCAGCACACCGACCTGGCGCATACCGCCGCCGAGCATTTTTCGAATAACCCGGCATCGCTCGATAAATCCCCGCGAACCCACGATCATGGAGCCCACGGGCGCACCAAGACCCTTGCTCAGACAGAACTGCACCGAATCGAACTTCCTTGTCATGTTCGCCACGGATTCCCCGAGATACACCGCGGCGTTAAAGACGCGAGCACCATCGAGGTGGACCGGGATACCGGCCGCATGCGCCTGATCGCAGATTTCATCGGCCACCGCCGTGGGATAGACGGTTCCTCCTGCCATGTTGTGTGTGTTCTCCAGGGCGATTAGCCCGGTCTGCGGCCGATAATAAACCTTTTCGCGGATCTGCGGCGCGATCCGCTGCCAGCTCAGGATGCCGTCCGGGGCGGAAACCAGGCGCGGCAGCAGCCCGGCGATGGCGCTGAGTGATGCCATTTCGTAGTTGTAGATATGCCCGCTCGCTTCGCAGATCACTTCCTGCCCCGGCCGCGTTTGAGCCATGATGCAGGCGAGATTTCCCATGGATCCAGACGGCACGAACAGCCCGGCCTCACGCCCGAATAACTCCGCCGCCCGGCTCTGGAGCCGATTGACGGTTGGGTCCTCCAAATAGACGTCATCGCCCACCTCAGCCTCCGCCATCGCCCGACGCATCGCCGGCGTCGGCTTGGTTACGGTGTCGCTACGCAAATCTATGACGCGATCCTCCGACGTCCGTTGACGATCGCGGCTCAATGCCTCAGGCTCTAGTATTTCAGTCATAACAATCTTACCTCGAAAGCGATTTTTGTTTACCGGCCGCGCTTATCATAGCCAACCAGGTCGTTCTTGACCAGCAAGTGAATGCCCATTTTTATGTTGTGTTTTAGCCTTGCCTTTACTAGCATAGGTGCCGTGATTGCGCTTTCGGTACGCGGGCTGACAAAACGTTTTGGCTCCGTGATCGCCGTCCACAACGCGACGCTGGACGTGGATGACGGTGAGTTCATGGTCATTGTGGGTGAAAGCGGCTGCGGCAAGACAACCCTTCTGCGGTTGATCGCGGGGTTGGAAGAACCGGACGAGGGCACGATTTTTATCGGCGGCGTTCCCGTCAACGACGTTCCCCCTGGGAGGCGCGGCGTGCAGATGATTTTTCAGAACTACGCCCTCTGGCCGCACATGAAGGTGTTTGACGAAAACCGATACACCAATCTCACCCTGCCTCTCAAGATACGCAAGTGGTCAAGCGACAAGATCGCTGAATTCTTGCGTCCTCTGGCTGAGAAATTGGGGATTGAGGAAAGTTTTTTCAAAAGGAAACCGACCGAACTCTCGGGCGGGCAGCAACAACGGGTTGCCGTGGGCCGGGCGATGGCAACGTCGCCGCGCATTCTGTTAATGGATGAACCCCTCAGCAACATCGATCCCCCTAATCGCCTCCACATGCGCCAGGAAATCATGAAATTCCACCGGGAACACCGTCTGACCACGCTCTATGTGACGCATAATCTGGCCGACGGGATGGCGCTTGCGGATCGTATTGCGGTGATGAAAGAGGGGCACTTCGAGCAGGTCGACACGGCCGACAACCTGCTGCGCCACCCGGCCACGAGCTACGTGGGCGATTTCTTCAAAGCAGAAACGTTGGGACGCCGAATGAGTCTGTCGTAGAGGAGTCATGGGACGAATCCGCTTTCTGATCCTCGCGTCCCTCCTCCTTGTCGGCGCGCGCTTTTCGAGTGTCCACGCCGCGTGTCGTGATCCGGACGTTGCCCGAGGTTTCTCTTCCCTCGCTCATGCCGCAGAACCCGACGCCAAAATCGAATACTTCGGCCATAATTTTTTTCAAATAACAACCAAGAAAAATACCAGGATTATCACGGACCCGCTGGCCCCCGGCATGCACCCAACCCCCGTGGTCACCCCTCATGTGGTGACGGTGGGCCGAGAACATCCAAATCACAATTACGTGGAGCTGGCCCTGGGGAACCCCATCATCTTGCGTGGACTCGGAGATTATGGCGCCGCCTGGAACAAGATCAGCACCACGGTGCGCGACGTTTTTATCTACACGGTGCCGATCTATCAGCAGCAGTTCGGCAATGCTCTCAAAGGGGCCGCGTTTGTCTTCGATTTGGGGACCCTCTGTATAGCTCACCTTGGGGATCTGAGCCATAAACTCACACCCGAGCAGATCCAAGCCTTCGGCAAGATCGACGTCTCGATGATCCCCATCGGCGGTACGTTCACGATGCCGCCGGACACCGCGCGCGAGGTTCTGGCCCAACTCAAACCCAAGATCGCTATTCCGATGCATTACCGCGAACGTTTTTCGATACTGGAGATGTTCGTGAGCGGCCTACCTCACCGGCGCCTTTCGGGAAATACGCTGATGGTGAGCAAATCAACGCTCCCCGCCAAGACAGAAATTGTTGTCCTCACCCCCTACCGCGGCGAACCCTAGCGACTCATCCCGGGAAAATGGGGTCTGACAACTTTTTTCTTGACGATGCGCAAACCCGGCGCTAGGCTCCCGCCCAATTCTGTTGATACCGAGACGCCGTATGGCACGGTCGCCGCGAATCACAATTCCTGCTTATCCTCACCACATTATTCAGCGCGGTAACAATCGCGCTGCTACTTTTTTCGCCATCGACGATTACCGGTTTTTCCTGGAGTGCCTTCACCAGGCAAAAGCAAAATGTCAGTGCAGGATCTACGCCTATGTCTTGATGACAAACCATTTCCATCTTTTGATCGAACCGCGTGAGGTTGGGGATCTTGGTCGATTCATCCAGAGCGTGGGACGAAGATATGTTCGATACGTTAACAATACCTATCGCCGCTCGGGC
>JBFJTQ010000359.1:0-4366 GCA_041625275.1 Binatia bacterium
GCGGCGCTTGAGAGTGTCAAGGTGGGCTTCGGCTCTATCTCGGGCAACCAGGCCCCACTGTGGATTGCCAAAGAGACGCGTCTGTTCGAGAAACAAGGGTTGCACGTTGAGCTGGTTTACATCCCCGGCGGCCCAAGGGCTCTCATGGCGCTTCTGGGAGGCAGCATACAGTTTCTCAATTACTCCGCCATTCCTGCAATGACGGCAGCATTGCGGGGCGCGGAAGCGGTGATTCTAGGCTCTTCGATCAACAAGCCGGACCACTCCCTTATCGTTAAGCCAAGCATCAACGCCGTGCCGGAACTTCGCGGCAAGACGATTGGCCTGAGTTCACTGGGTTCGTTGACGGACATTTTGTTAACCGGTGCTCTCAGGCTCAATGGCCTATCGGAGCGCGACGTAAAAATCGTCGCCGTAGGCGGCCTCGCTGAACGCGTCAGCGCCCTGCAGACAGGCCGAATAGACGGGGCCATGTTGCTCGGCGCGCAGATGCGCGCCGCAACCAAGCTGGGATTTAAACAGCTCATAAGCTTCTCGAAGCTCCCCTTCGAAGTATCCCTGTCCGCTCTGATCTCCAACCGGTCATATATCGTCAAGGAGTCCGAGCTCACGTCCAAGTTTCTCAGAGCGTGGGTGGAGGGAATTTTTGTGTTCAAATCCAATCGTGAGCTGAGTCTCAATGTGTTGAAAAAATACACGAGGATTGAGGATCGCGAATTGCTGGAAGAGTCGTACAACCAAGACAAGGAGCTGATCGAACTGGAACCTTTGCCGTCCATGAGTGCGGTCAAGTCCATGCTGGGAATACTTGCGCGCAACCAGCCTGAAGCCGTGAATGCGGATCCGCAGCGCTTTGTCGAGATAAAATTTATGACCGAGCTGAAAAAAGGCGGTTTTTTTGAGGACATGAAGCGCCAGTATCCGAGCGCTAAAAACTAAGGGCTGACAAAGTCGCAATTCAGCTTGCCTCCGCAATCGAAAGCAAGAGGGGGTGCTTAATGGAAGGAATTCAAGACCTGAGAAGCTTCATCGACGTCTTGCAGTCGATGGGAGAAATAAAGACGATCGAAGAGGCAGACTGGAACTTAGAAATCGGCGGCTTGACCGAATTGTTTTCGGAAAAGCAGGGACCGGCGCTGGTGTTTGATCGGATCAAGGAATATCCGCCAGGATATCGCGTCTTCAGTAATATTTTTCGCACCGACAGACGATTGGCTTTGGCGCTTGGTTTAGACACGGAATTGCGGAGACTTGAGCTTCTCAAGGCGTGGCGTTCAAAACTGAAAACCTTTGAGCCCGTGCCAGTAACACGTGTGGAAGGCGGGCCGGTTTTTGAAAACACGATGGGTGACGGAGGAATTGATTTGGAGCGGTTCCCTGCCCCCATCTGGCATGAATTGGACGGTGGCCGTTACCTCGGCACGGGCTGTTGCGTGGTGACCAAGGACCCAGATTCAGGCCACATCAACGTGGGCACATACCGCTGCATGATTCAGGGCAAAAGCAGGGTCTCGGTCAAGATGGACAAAGGGAAACACGGCCGCCTGGCTCAAGACAAGTACCACCAGGCGGGCAAGCCCTGCCCCGTTGTCATTTCCCTGGGTCAAGATCCCTGGCTTTTTATGGCTTCGACCTCGCCATTGTCTCTGGATGCTTCCGAATTCGAATTTGCCGGCTGGCTTCGCGGTGCGCCGATTCAGGTTGTGCCCGGTCCGCTAACCGGTCTTCCGATTCCAGCTACGGCAGAAATCGTCCTTGAAGGGGAGATTCCTCCTTATGGGCCGGATAAGCTTCCCAAGGAAGGACCATTCGGAGAATGGCCGGGCTACTACACGAACACCACAGTCGGAGAAGTAGCCGTCATGGAGGTGGCAAGAGTCTACTACAGAAACAATCCAATTCTGGTTGGTGTTCCGCCCTTAAAGCCCCCAAACCAATACCTCTCTATTCCGATGGCTGCTGCGACCCTTTGGGACCAACTCGAAAAGGCCGGGGTTCCCGAGGTTAAGGGTGTTTGGGGGTTCGTCTACGGGCCTGTGGGCCCCTTTAGCGTCATTGCCATTCGGCAACGCTACGCCGGACACGCAAAGCAGACGGCTCTGGTGGCTTGCGGCGCAAAGGCCGGTGTCACCGGCGGCAAGTTCGTGGTGGTTTTGGATGATGATATCGATATCACCGATCCGCAGGAGGTGATCTGGGCGATGGCTACCCGCTGTAACGTCCGTGAAGGCGTGGATATTGTGAAAGGAGTTTTAACGACGCCGGTCGAGCCCGCCGTTCACCCATCTGCTCGTGGACCGCACGGAAACACCATGGACCGCGTTCTCATCGATGCCTGCCGTCCTTATCAATGGCTGGATCAGTTTCCTCCCGTGAATGCGCTCAGTCAAGAGTACAAGCAACAGCTCAAAGCAAAGTGGAAGCTTTGATGGCCAGTGAAATCTGAAATGCCTCCGCTTCGTTCTGCAGCAAGCACATCGTTATGCCAGAGGGCGGGCTTTGTGCGAGTTCTCGATCTCTGCTTCGATCGATCCCGGCACAGGCAGTCAATGATTATTTATTCCTGAGATTTAGCCGACCACGCCAAAAGGTATCAGCGGGTCACTTTTTCTGCCGTGGATCGGCAACTCCCGCGCCAAGACTGCACTATATTAGTACGACCGGTCATTTATAGAGTCCGTCGATGAAGCCGCTGTCGTCAAGCTCCTTCAAGAGCGAGACGTTCACGAAACGCTCCGGAGCAGCGCGCGCCGCTTCGGGCCGGTCTTTTGCGGCCAGCTCCAGGAGGGCTTTGACACCCTTGAGGGTTGGGTATGGCTTCTTGGGGACGATCTTGTTGGCGAAATAATCGTAGGTCGCGCCGACGGCTTCCATGTCACTGGTGCGCATGTACCTGGCAATGATATTCATGCTCTCTTTCTTGTGCGTCTTGTAAAAGTGGATCCCTTCCACAAACGCCCGCACGAGCCTCAGCGCGGATGGCCTCTTCTGCGTAATAAAGCTCTGGCTGCTCGCCAGCCCCGTAATCTGGTACTCCGCCCCCAGATCCGACATGTCCAACAGGACATTCATGCCGTCCTTCTGCGCCATCGTCGTGACGGGCGGAAGGAGGATAGCAGCCTCAAGCTGGCCAGCCTTCATCGCCGCGAGGCGAGTGGATTGCTCGCCCAGCTGGAGTATCGTTACCTCGCCGGGATCGATTTCCATATGCTTCAACGCAAAACGCGCCGCGATATCCGGAGCGGCGCCGAAACGGTTGACCCCGACCCGCTTGCCTTTCAGTTGGGCGGGAGAGGTGATCTCCTTGACGGTCACAACCTGAAACGCGAACGTGTTAACGATGCCGGCGATCATGACCAGATCCGAACCCGCGAGATTGCTGCTGACGATGGCCGGACCGGCCATGGCTACCGCTTGGACCTCGCCGGCCAGCATCGCGGCCGCCGCTGTTGGCCCGCCGGGTATGAAGACGAGGTTGACATCGAGCCCATGTTTTCTAAAAAGCCCTGCCTCTTTGGTGATCCAAATCGGCGCGAACGCGCCCGCCTGGGCGCTGTAGCCCACGTTCATTTTCTCCAGAGCCGGTTGGGCCGCAACACGGGAAACCCCGGCGCAAACGAGCACCAGCACAGCCAACCCGAATGCCGAAAAGTGTTTTTTCAACCGCTCAACTTTCAATTGCGAGACCTCCTCTTGCCAGCGAACCATTCAAGCCTTGATCGAACCTATTTAAGGAAGCCCGTTTTTTCGAGTTCTTCCATGAAGCTTGCGTCCATGAACTCCTCCGCCTTGCGCCCCTTCGCCCTGGGATTGCTCTCGGCAATCAACTCGAGCGAGTTCACAATTCCTTTCGCGTTCACCTTGGGTATTTTCTTTATGTAGCGTGAAGTAAAAAGGTCGTAGGTGTGGGCGAGAAGCTCCCGGTCGCTGATGCCGCCATATTTCCTCAGCGCCCTGATGCCCAGTTCCCGATCGGCAAAGAGACGGTTTGTGCCTTCGATGTAGGCCTTGAGGAATCTAAGGACTCTGTCTCGGTTATCCTGGCTATATCGACGGCTCACCACCACCGTCGTGGCCGGAATGTCATAACCCGAGTCGGCGAAATCCAGCAATGTCTTGAGGCCCAACTTTTCCGCGTGCACAGAGGTTGGGAAGGAGATGACGCCGCCAGCCACCCTCTTTTGTGACACGGCCGTCGCGATGTCGGGCATCCTGCCGATCTGAACGATCGTCACGTCCTTTTGCGGATCCAGTCCCCAGTTTTTCAGCGCCGGACGCAGCAGGAGATCCGTAAGGGATCCGAGACGGGTCACGCCGATGGTTTTCCCTTTAAGGTCCGAAGGCTTGGATATGCTCGGGTCCACCA
>JBFJTQ010000360.1:0-4366 GCA_041625275.1 Binatia bacterium
CCCGCCAACCCATCCGGGAGTCCCAGGTTGGTGTGGAAGGAGGTCAGCGGAGTTGCGGCGCCGTTTTTCCCTACGGCTGCGATGACCCTCACGACATCTTCCGCTTGCGTATTGAAGAAAGCGGCATCTGCGATCGTGCCGAATTCATCTCCCGGGTGCCCATTTGGAATGCGCAGCTCCGGATGGTCGAACTGGCCCCTCCTGAAGCGCACCCACTCGTCCGTTAGGGAGATGTGAAATTTCACCAGGTCAACTTTCTCCTCGTTCGTAAACCCGATGAACTCGATGTCCGGGTCGAGATCCGGGAAGTTCAACCTGCAGAAGTTGCCGCCCCGGTCGTAGAAATCCACGACTTCCATCAAGGTCTTAAATGCGCCGTTATGGAAATACCCCCCGGTAAGCTCCACGTTCCGCAGGCCCGGAGTCTTGAAGGCCCCGTCCACCGCGACCCGGTCGATGCGAAACTCGTCATCCAGATCACAGACCCCGTCCATGTTAAGGTCGATACACACGAGTACCCGCTCCTCCACGCCGTTTACTTCTTCCACGGCGAAGAGTTCTTGTTTGATGCAAGTTTCTACCAGGGTGAGTGGATCGATTACGGACTCCACGCAGTTCCCGGGAACCAGGTCTTTGATGGGCAGTCCGATGATGGGGAAGTTTATGGGCCCGTTAATGCCGTTCGCCGCAAAAAGGAGCTGGCGAACGGATGACAGAGGCTTTTCTTCCGGGCCCTTCCCGCCCCGGCCGATGTCTTCCACGGTTGGGGTGACGCCGATGTTGTAAAAGCCGTTGTCATAGATGGCCGGCCGGCGGTCGGCCATGAGCATGGGCTCTATCAAATTGCCTCCGCCCTGGGCGTTGCGCACCGACGCGTTGGTGAACTCGGGGCCGCCGTGGCAATTGACGCAGCGCCCCTTATTCACGAACAGGTTAAGTCCTCTCAATTCAGCTTCTCCGAACCCGTCGTTGAACACGCCCGTTTCCATCCACTGGTCGAAGGGGCTGTTGGGGGATACAAGCTCTGCCTCATATAGCATGACAGAGACACCGAAGAAAAAGGAAAAGTTAGCCTCCATCTGGGTGAAGGTCCTTTCAGGATGCAACGCGCCGGCAATGTCCTTACGCCGGGAGACGTTGGCATTCCAGAACTGGGGCTCGCCCAGTGATTGCAGGAAACTGTGGGCTCGAATGGTGGTGACTGAGGCGTCCGGCAAAGAGATGAGCTTGTTGGAATCCCACAACGCCGGGTTGAAAGCCTCCTGGATGAGTTCCGAATAGGTCTTGGTCAGGCCAAGGCCCGAGGGATGCCGCACGGTCGAGAGCAGGCTGTCGTCGGGGTGCACCTGCTGCGTTTCTAAAGCCCGTCGATTCACCACCTTCTTCCCGACATTGGGCCATATGCGGCCTGTAAAAGACATTTCAAACTTGCTCAGAGGCGGGCCGACGGCCTGAGAGGCGAGGGACGCAAACTTCATGCTTACTTGCCGCGTGGCAATGTCGCCCCTCCCGTTGCCCCTGACGAAGATCTTGGCTTCACGGTCGGTGCGGCCGAATGGAGTCACTCCATTGAAATTGAAGTTGGCCCGGCCGTCCCAGAAATTATGGAAGTTGAAGATGGAGTTGATGACGGTGGGAGTGTTGCGCGGCTCCACTCTGCGGACATTGACCTTACCGTCGAAAAAGCCGTTCACGGCTGGTACCAAAAAATTGGCTTCATCTCGTACCGGAGTTCCTTTATCCCGAATGTTCGCGGACCCCAGAGCGTTCGGGTTGAAGATGTTTGCGTCAATGACACTTTCAAAGTCGGTAAGGAAGTTGCCCATGGAAGAGACAACATCGTTTGTGTTATTCGGCGCCGGAGAGATTATCCCCCCAACCTCAATAATGACATTGTCGCCGTTGCCGATGTTCTTGACAAAAGGAAAGTCCGGCCCGAGCAGGGTGTAGTTCGGACCGCGATTGCCGGGGACAAGCTGGAACTCCAGATCTTGAGCGCCCTCGGCGAAATGGAACCCTCGGATGTCGCCCCCGCGGTTGTTCCGAATGCGGAGCAGATCCGGACTCAACTGGTTCTTATGCCGGTTATCGGCGCCGGCATGGAAGTGACACGAGGCGCAGGCCTGCCCGTCGCTTCCGACGGCCATGTCCCAATAGAGAGCCTTTCCTAACTGCGCCGCCGCCAGGCGGGCATTGTTGTTCTTCGGGTTGAGAAAGGCTTGAAGGTTATTGGGCAGAGGCACTTTGTAGTCGGGATTCAAGACCAGGGGCTGTCCCTCGGCGTCGGCGGCTGTAATGGCCCGGCGAAGAGACTCCAGGCCGTGAAGTCGGGCATCGTCGGGCGTCACGATCGGTTCGGCCCAAGCCTTTCTCACCGGGGTGATCCCGAATGAGATCTGCCCGGCGACGAGCACCAGTACGAACCAGGCCGGCGTCTTGCGTTTGAGTCTTGTGAGTCTAAACATAGAGTTCTCCCCTCTTCAGCGGAACTAGCCCAATTATTCGTTCAACATTCGTTACTGTCCTTGGCGCCTTTCTTCCTCAAGCAAGTCACGAAAAATCCACCCTGCTCAAGGTACCTTGTACGGCGGGCCGATGAATTTGCGATCAGAGGCCATTCATCTATTCAAGAAACATGCCCGAAAGGTGAAATACTGGAAGAAAACGAGAATGCCCCGCCGCTACGGCGAGTTATGAGTGACGAGAAGGTCGTGGTGAGCCGATTTGAAGCAAAGGAAAGTGCGGCATGCCACAGAAATGGGGCGCCACAGAAGTGTGGCGCCACGGCAATTATTCTGCGGTCGGACCGGGGATCCCGTACTTCCCGATCTTGCGGTAAAGGGTTTTCCGGTCGATGCCGAGCAACCGGGCAGCCTTCGCCTTGTTCCCTGCAGTTTTTTCGAGAGCCGCAACGATCGCTTGGGGCTTGGCATCCTGCGTTCCGGCGGCGGAGCAGACCCGGCCTAGGGAATTCTCTTTCATGTAGGGGGGAAGGTGATCAACCGTGATGATCTTCTGATTGCAGACGACAAAGGCATGCTCCAGCACGTTCTCAAGTTCCCGTACGTTGCCCGGCCATGAGTAGTCGAAAAAAATTCTCGCGACGTCGGAAGAGATCGCCTCGACGTCCATGTGGATCTTCCGGTTGAGCTGTTTCAAAAAGTGCTGCACCAGTAGCGGTATGTCCTCCCGCCTCTCTCTAAGGGGCGGCAAGCCGATCTCTACAACCCGAAGGCGGTAGAGAAGATCTGCTCGGAACTCGCTGAGCCTGACCTTTTCCTGAAGATCTTTATTGGTTGCGGCGATGACCCTTACGTCTACCTTTATCGGGGTCGAGTCTCCCACCCGCTCAAATTTCCTTTCCTGCAGGACCCTGAGGAGAGCCACTTGGACCCTCGGGGATAAATCACCGATTTCATCGAGGAAGATCGTCCCGCCATCGGCTCGCTGAAACCTGCCGATGGTCTCGCTTATGGCGCCGGTGAATGCTCCCTTGACGTGGCCAAAAAGCTCGCTCGCGAGCAATGCTTCAGACAAGGTCGAGCAGTTGACCTTCACGAGGGGCTTATCCCTGCGTGGCCCGAGCTGGTGCAGAGCCTCGGCGACCAGCTCTTTGCCAGTTCCGCTTTCACCAGTGATGAGGACAGTCGTTTCCACATCGGCCAGGGCCCTTATCAATGCGTAGGTTTTCTTCATGGGCCTGCTCTTGCCGACGATTTTGTGCAAACGCTGACGTTCGCTCAGGTTGCATTCCAGATTCGCTGCGCGGGTTTCGTCCTTGCACACCAGTACGGCGCCTGTGAACAGGCCTCGACCGTCGATGAGAGGGTAGGTGGAAAGATCCACGATTTTTGGCGTTTGCGTGCGCCTGCACTCCACATGTCTCGCTCTCACGGGTTGCCGCTTTGCGAGGGTTTCCGCGAGCGCCTCCAGGCATTTTTCTCTGCATCCGGATATCAGCGATTTCATGTCCTTGCCAATCGCGTCGCGGTCAAATCCACAGATACGCCTGGCCGCCTCGTTCGTCTCGGTTACGCAGAGATGTCTGTCCACGGTTACAATCGATTCATCAACGCTGCCAAAGACTGCGGCGAGGCGTGAGCGATACTCTTCCCTTTCATCGGCGGCTCTCTTGTGACGCAATGCCCGGTCCGTAATCTGGAGAAGTGTTTCCGGTTCCACGGGTTTAGGAATGTAGTCAAAGGCTCCCAGACGGACAGCATGGGCGGCGGTTTCAATGGAGGGATAACCGGTGATCATGATCACAGGACATGTCGGGGGTTGTCCACCACACTCGCGCAAGAAATCAACTCCGGTCTTGCCATCAAGAATGATATCCAAGAATATTGCATCCCACTGAATTTCG
>JBFJTQ010000361.1:0-4363 GCA_041625275.1 Binatia bacterium
AAATCGCCGGGAGCGTGAGTTGCATACCATGGCAAGCGACCTGATTCAAAGCGATCATGCGAACCATTTTTTCCAAACCGCTGAGAAGGATCGGATTTGTTACGGCAGGGTAAGGGCTCGGGGCGGTAGCAACGAGAAACGTTAAGCGACAAAGGAGGCCACCGGCATATTCGGGAGCTAGTTAGGAACGTACCATGGCGAAATATCTACAATGCAGCGAATGCGGCAAACTAGCCTTTTACTATGACGACTACGTAGGAACGGAAAAACCTTTCTACAGGCGATTCATGCGCTATCCTGAAGGGGACTCCAATCACGAGCCGCCCCGCTGCTTCAGCTGTGGCGGCGTGCCTCGCCTGATTCACGAGTTCATCAAGGAAGAGAAAGCCGGCGCTAAGCATTGACGTGGCGAAGAAACGCGACGTGAGCGGCAGTGCGCATGAGAGCTCCGACCCCTATGGAAGCTTGACAACAGTTGGGGGGTCGGCTTTTTGTTCTGGCCTCGGGCCTTTTTTTTGCAGAAAAAACACCCCGCCGTAAACGACGACCAGCGCGGCATAATTAACCGCAAGAGCCCCGGGAGTCGCCCAGGAGACACCGTCTACAAAAGGCGTCGGGAATGGCCACAGAAAGGGGGTTGGAAAATAGCTGCTCGCATGAGTCGGGATGTCGCAAATAATGTGAAACCCCCAAGCCCCCAAGAGCCACGGAGGATTTTTCGTAAACCACCAGATCAGAATAAAAACCGCCGTCCAGACGACTAGGCTGTGGGTCATGTTATAGGCATGAAACACATAGGCTGGCAGTATGGAAAGCGCCGGTGGCCCAGAAATCTCTCCCGCCAATCGGCTCACCATCCACCCCGGATGCGTGATATGAAACAGCCCAAACGACAGCACATCGGGAGCCATTCCTAACGCGACTGCCGCGGAGAATTTTCGACGTCCTTGTGGGCAGAAGGCGACACCACCCCAAAGTCCATGCGCTACGACGTCCATACTTCTTCGGAGCACTGAGGATTGGGTCGTCTCACCGGCCGGCGGCAATAGCTACAACGTGCTCGCGCACAACCTCTTTTGGACACAGGCGGACGAATGCCCAAAGACCCCAATAGGTGATTAGCAAATCATCGATCTGTCCTAGTGCCAGCAAAAAGTCCGGCAGAATATCCATGGGGCCGACAACATAGGCCAAAACGAGGACTAAGAGTAATTTTGGCCCTATGGGCACCCGTGAATCTCTAAGCAGGCGCCAGAATAGTCTCAGAAAATTCGGCAGATGGGCGACAAATTGGACGACCTTACGTGGTCCCCATCGCAAAAACATCACCATTGTGTGAAACCGCATGGATGACACCCGCTTGATTTCACGCTATTACGCTTGATCGGAGGGGATCACAAGGGGGTTCCGCCGATCCAAAAACTCCTACTTTGCGTAACCCGTCAGAAAGGCTGGTCTCACGCAGCAATATCCCGCGCCATTGCCGCAGCCCTCTTTGTGTCGTCGCAATAGGCCGGTTAGATCCTGCTTTTCTAGCACTATGACAGGACATCATCCCGAGTCAATGCGTTACGGCAGTTTTCTTTCCCGATAAACCTACTTGGCCTGACCGGTCGTGCGCACCGACATAGCGCGGAAGGTAAGTGAGAGCAGCGGGGACTACACGTCATTTGAGCGCTTGTAAATCATTTGATCTTTCGCTTGGACCCTGCTATCAGATTCTCTTTACTTTTACGACATCGAGGGGTTTTTAGGTATGTCCATAGGCATTGATATTCTGCTCCTTATCTTGGGCCTCTTTTTGGTGTGCAAGGGCGGCGACTATTTTGTCGACTCCAGCGTGGACATCGCGCGTGCCCTTGGAATTCCGCGCATCGTCATCGGCGGAACAATCGTCAGCATAGCAACCACGACCCCCGAATTGACCGTTTCTGCTATGGCAAGCTGGATGGGGGATTCAGGCATTGCCATAGGCAATGCCGTCGGTTCGGCCATAGCGAATATTGGCTTGATCGTCGGTTGCGTCGCATGTATAACGCCGGTCACGGTCGACTCGAAGGATTTTCGCAGGCGCTCCCATTGGATGACTGCCGGCATGATCCTGGTAATTATTTTTTCATGGACACGTGAGATGCCGCCCCTTTACGGTGCCGTTCTTGTGACAATGTCGATAGCCTACCTCGTCTTCGACTACTGGAATGTCCGACAGCGCAGGACCAGTCAAGCCGAGGGGACAACCAATGCGCCGCAAAAGTCTGAGGATCTAAAAAGGGCGATCGTCTTCTTTGTTCTAGGGATGGCCCTGGTTATCCTGGGCAGTCGTCTCCTGGTAACCTCGGGGGTCTCGATCGCCACGGCTTTAGGAATCCCTTCCGTCATTATCGGCCTTTCCATCGTGGCGGTGGGAACCTCGCTTCCTGAGCTTGTGACGGGCATCACTGCAGCCCGAAAGGGCGTTCCAGACCTGTCGATTGGCAATATAGTCGGTGCGAATGTTCTTAACCTAACCCTGATCATCGGAATCTCAGGGTTAATCAACCCCCTCACTCTCAGTTCGTTTACGCAGTTTTATTCCTTCCCCTGGCTGATCATCTTTGTCTGTTCTATGATTTGGATGTTCCGCGCGGAAAGTCTAGTGGGTAGAAGAGGGGGGCTGATCCTTTTGATTCTCTATGGCGCCTACATCAGCGGGCTTGTGATCCTTCCCGTATTCATCGCGGCCTGAGAGTTTACTTTACAGAGAATCTGGCCCGTGCATTTTGCAGGCGACGTCGCGCGCGCAGACAATTTTGCCATCTTCCCGGTTATTGTCCCGTAACCCGAAAAAAAGGGCAGGCTTCTGGCCCGCCCTTTCTCCTAATTTGGTGGAGCCGATGGGAGTCGAACCCACGGCCTCTAGAGTGCGATTCTAGCGCTCTCCCAACTGAGCTACGGCCCCATAAAAACGCTGTTAACTCGCGACGGTCTTCAAGTACTCCAGTACACTAGCTCTTAGATCCGGCCTTTTCAACGCATAAGCTACGGTGGCACGAACGAATCCAAGCTTGTCCCCGATGTCGTATCGATCTCCATCAAACTCGCATCCGTAAACTTTCCGTTCACTGACCAACTGCGCTAAACCGTCCGTGAGCTGTATCTCGCCGCCCCTTCCGGCAGGGAGCTTCTCCAGAATCCCAAATATTTCGGGGCGTAGAACGTAGCGACCGATGATGGCCATGTTCGAAGGCGCATCTTTTGTCGCCGGTTTTTCGACAGTCGCCTCGATCTGGTAAAGGCGCCTCTTGAGCTCTTTCCCCCGAATGACTCCATAGCGGTGGACTTCCGCGCGCGGAACTTCCATCAAGGCAACGACTGATTCGCCGGTCTCTGCGAAGATATCCAGCAACTGCTTGATGCAAGGGATTTCCCCGTCAATGAGATCATCCGCCAACATGACCGCGAAAGGTTCATTTCCGACCAGATCCCGCGCACAGAGGACCGCATGCCCTAGCCCGAGCGGTTTTTTTTGCCGGACCGATACCACTTCTGTCATCTCCGCAATGCGGCGAAGCATCTCGACCATTTCAATATGCCCGCGCTCGGTCAGAACCTGCTCCAGTTCGGGCGCCTCATCAAAATGATCTTCGATGCTATCCTTGCCCCGTCCGGTCACGAAAATAATCTCGCGGATCCCCGCGTCCACCGCCTCCTGGACCACGTACTGAATCGACGGGACATCCACGATCGGCAAAAGCTCCTTCGGCACGGTCTTGGTTGCTGGAAGAAAACGCGTACCTAGACCCGCGACGGGTATGACTGCTTTCCTAATTTTCATCGGACAAATGAAAACGACGTTAGACGACCCGTTTAGCCTTTTTTTCCTCGATCTCTTGATTGGATTTACACTCGATACAAAGGGTCGTCACAGGACGGGCTTTGAGCCGCTCGATACCTATATTTTCGCCGCATTCCTCACAAATGCCGTACTCGCCTTCGTCAAGTCTTCTCAACGCCTCTTGAATTTTGAATATCAGCTTTCGTTCGCGGTCGCGGATCCGCAGGATGGAATCACGGTTCGATTCCATAGTGGCCCGGTCACTCGGATCTGGAAAATTCTCATCATCATCCATATCCTCGACGGTTTTACCAGCCTCGGATCTAAGCTCTTGCATCCGTTGATTGAGAAGATTCCGGAAAAATTCTGTTTCCTTCTTTTTCACCGGCTTTTTTACCAAACCCTGACGTAATCGAGAATTTATACCATTATAGGTACGTGATGTAAAACCCGCAACCCGCGACGGCGCGAACCACTTCGACCGAAATCAATCGCCAAAGGAGAATGGATGCGGGTGCGTCAGGAGAAAAACTTCGGTAGCTTTGGGTA
>JBFJTQ010000362.1:0-4360 GCA_041625275.1 Binatia bacterium
CGGCGTGGAGGGCCTCCTCACCGTCGGCGCAGCGCGCCATTACCTGAAAGTCATTCTCCGCGAGAAAAAGATTTTCCATGCCGTCGAGAATTAAGGGATGGTCGTCTGCCAGGACCAGCGTGATCGGCATCTCATGCTCCGGGCCGCGTAAGCGGCAAGTTAATCTCAAGAGATGATCCGGAGTCGGCGGAGTTGATATTCAGAGAACCCCCCAACGAAGCTATTCTGCTCTTGAGCATATTTGGGCCCGCGCCCATGGCGCTAAGCGCGGCCTGATCGTAGTGGCCGCGAAAGGGGAAGCCGTGGCCGTTGTCGGAAATGTTAATGTGCACTAGGCGATCTTCGACCGCAAGCTCGACGCTCGCTGCCGAGGCCTCGGAATGGCGCGCCGCATTGACAAGCCCCTCGCGCACTATGTGATAGATCTCGCGCCTCAAGCTGGCTGGCACCCGCTCCTGCGGGCCATCGATGCTCAGCTCCACGCGCAGGCTCCACTGCTCAGCCACCGTCTTGCCGAGCTGGTCGAGTCGCTCCCCGAGCTTGACCTCCGTCTCGCCCGGCGCAGGCCCAGCCAGCTTCAAATCCTCGATAAGGGAACGGACATCCCGCTGTTCCTGAACCACGAGATCCTGAATTCGCCGTATGCGTTCGCTGGCAATCTCGGGATTCGCCTTGACGAGTTGCAGCGCGGCCTGGAGCTGAAGTCCGGCGGCACCGAGGGACTGGAGCACGCCGTCATGGAGGTCGCGGGCGACACGGATGCGCTCTTCCGTCGCGGCCACCTGTTGCAGGCGCTGCAAGAGATAGAAAAGATCCATGCTCGCGGCCAACTGGCCGGCAACGACTTCAGCCAAGACGAGGTCATCGGAGGTTAGAGACGACTTATCCAGGAAGAAAAGCCGTCCTTTGAGGTTCTCTCCCGAAAGGCATACGGAGAGAACACTCTTAAAATCAAATTGTCTTTGCAGCTCCCGGTTCAGAGGCTCCCCGCGCCAATGATGCACTTCAGACGAAGGTGCATCGAGCACCATAGCCATCGAATTGCTCACGTCCTGGATAAAAAAGCTTTTCCCTTCCAGGGAAGATTCGACCAAGGGGCTAAAGCTTCCCGGGGGGTTGCGACTCCAGTCGAGCTGGCCGCGCGAGAACATGCCCAGATAGAGCCAGGGCTCCTCAGATTCTTCCCAGGCCATCAGGACGCGCGGCGCCTCGAGCACTCTTCCCGCCTGCTCCAAGACCTTGCTCACAGCCTTTTCGGCCTCAAGAAGCGGGGTGCGGGGCCACCCGGCCAGCATTAAGAGTTGACTGCGCCTCTGCGTTTCGTGAGCCCCTAGGTAGCCTAGAAGCGCAGCCACTACTCCCAGATAGACACTGCGAATGATAAAGCGATTGAGTTCAAAGTCCGGGTCTTTAAGAATATCGGCTGCAAAGAGGCCCATGCCGAGAAAGGCCGCAAGCGCGGCTGCCGCAGTCCACAGGGTTCCGCGCCATTGCCAGCGCAGTGTGGCGCAGACAATGGAAAAGATAAAGTAAACGAAAAACGGGCTGGTGGGGCCCTCGGTGAAGTACATGAAGATGGAGAAAAACAACAGATCCGTAATGTGAGTGGCAAGCCTAAGACGGATAAGGGGACCGCGGGAAGCCCAGACCAACATTACGATGATTAAGGAATAGAGCACATATGCGGCCAAAGTCAGATAGGCCAACGCGGCATATTTGGACGGTGCCGATGGGTCGAGCCAGATGGCCAGCAAAGAAAAAGAGGCTAAAACCACCCGGCCTATGGCGATGAGCCGTTCGGTTCGCCCCTCAAAGGAGAAATGCAAGTCCATGAAGCCCCGTTATCTTGTGTTATTAAAGCGAGCCACCGGGCTTAATGGGATCTGCCGGAGCGTAGCCTTAGAAGAAACAACTCTCTGATTCATAGAGTATATTGATGGCGATGTTGCCTATCCCCACGTAAGGTATCCTCGCTGTCTGTCTCCACACCTATGCCCCACAGTCCGGGCATTCATTCGCTAGAAAACAAAAAAACCGGCAACTTCTTTGTTGCCGGTTTCACCATTCGCTCCCTGACTCCCCTGGTGACCATGTCGGGCGGTCAGTTCATCGCGTCAACAGATTGCGGGCCCTAACCTCTGAAAGCAGAGTTTGTGCCATTTCGGAATGAGAATAAGACCCCTGGGAATTCCTTAATTCCTTAGGCCACTTCCCGTGACCTAGCGAGCGGCCCAAACCTCCGAGCCAGGGCGCCAGTGCCAGCCCCCGTTGGCAAGTTTGTCACAACTGGCATCCTAACCCCGTGGTAAGCCTCATCAGCCCTGCCGCGCCGACCGCTTTTCATATAGTGAATGGAAGTGCGCCCAATGCTTCTGTTTTGAAATTTAGTCCGGCCTTGATAAAAGGAACAGGGTATTTAGATTGCAATCCGCGCCGAGTTACTACAGCGAAAATGCGACACCATGGCTTGAGCAGCGTCATCAGGGAAATCTCGGTGTATTGGGAGGTCTCATGAAATCACGCGCTGCCGTTGCCTGGGAAGCGGGAAAACCTTTAGTGATCGATGAGGTGGAGGTCGAGGGGCCGAGAAACGGCGAGGTCCTGCTGCAAATCAAAGCGAGCGGGGTTTGCCACACGGACGCTTATACGCTTTCGGGACAGGACCCGGAGGGGCTTTTTCCGGCGATCATGGGGCATGAGGGCGGAGCGGTCGTGGTTGAGGCCGGCAGCGGGGTCAGCAGCGTCAGGGCCGGAGACCATGTCATCCCTCTCTACATTCCTGAATGCGGCCAGTGTAAATTCTGCCGATCGGGCCGAACTAACCTCTGCGGCGCCATCCGCTTGACTCAAGGGCGGGGCGTCATGCCGGACGGCTCTTCGCGCTTTTCGCTGAAGGGAAAGACCATACATCACTACATGGGGACTTCGACGTTTTCCGAGTACACCGTCCTGCCGGAGATCGCCGTTGCCAAGATCAACCCCGCCGCGCCGCTCGACAAGGTCTGTTTGTTAGGCTGCGGCATCACGACGGGTATCGGCGCCGTGTTGAATACCGCCAAGGTAAGGCCCGGCGCGACGGCGGCTGTGTTCGGCCTGGGCGGCATCGGTCTCAGCGTGATTCAGGGGCTGGTTCTGGCCAAGGCCGAGCGCATCATCGCGATCGATGTCAATCCGAAGAAATTCGACATGGCCAGGCAGCTAGGGGCCACGGATTTTGTCAACCCGGCCGAACAAGGGAAGCCCGTCCAGGAGGTCATTGTCGATATGACCGACGGCGGAGCGGACTACTCTTTCGAGTGCATCGGTAACGTGAAGACCATGCGCGCGGCGCTGGAGTGTTGCCACAAGGGTTGGGGCGAATCGGTCATCATCGGCGTCGCCGCGGCCGGCGAAGAAATCAGCACGAGGCCCTTTCAGCTGGTCACGGGCCGCGTCTGGCGCGGCACGGCCTTCGGCGGCGTCAAAGGACGGTCGCAACTTCCGGGCTACGTCGACCGATACCTTGGCGGCGAAATCAAAGTGGATCCGATGATCACGCACACGATGCCGTTGGAAAAGATCAACCAAGCCTTCGACCTGATGCACGAGGGCAAGAGCATCAGGTCCGTGATCCTTTTCTAGTGTCCTGGAACCAAAGTTCGCTGTATAAATTCCTCGTCATTTCGTCCGAAAATCTCCCCTTCCCCTCTTTGCCAAAGAGGGGTTAAGATGTCAGAGAGAAAATTCCCCCTTTGAAAAAGGGGGGATTTGAAATCGATTCGAGTCGCAATCATCATTTGCACTTTTTCCACGAACTTCAGGTACACTACGCTAGTTCGCTGTCCCTGGGGATCCTCCGGCTCGCGCCCCGAAGCCGCCCTAGCGCGTCTGTAAAACCTGACCCCCCAGATTCGTCACGCGCTCCACCTGGATGATCACGGCGGCGCCTTTGCGGTCGGGGTCTTTGTCCAGTTCGTCCTTCACCACCCTGGCCATCACCTGGTCGCGCACGGCCCCCTGCTCGTGAACCGTCGCCGTGCCGTGGAAACGGAAGTTCACGCGTGTCTTTGGGTCACGGAATAGCACCACGACCTTTGGATTCTCAGAGACGTTCTTTAAGTGCTGCCGCCTCGTGCGCTCCCAGTAGGCAAGAGACTCCTTGTCGAAAATCATCATGCTCCCTTTGAAGCCGATATCTGGCTCGCCGGCGGCCGACACGCTCGCCAAAACGCAGGGGCAGCCGTTGGCTAGTGCATTATTCACCAATTCGCTCATTTCGTCGGTCAGTGCGATCATTGAGACCTCCTTTATTATTGTTTGATGCAAAGCGGCGCAGCCCCGGGAGAAAAGCCTCTCGGCAGGGCTCGCTGTCATGACCTAA